>CAYVOE010000590.1:0-2992 GCA_964452795.1 uncultured Nitrospiraceae bacterium | reverse complement strand
CCAACTGGGAAACCATCAAGCACAGCATCCGCACCTTGCACAAGATCGAGGAAATGGAGACTTCCGGGGCCTTCGATAAGATGCCCAAGAAGGAAGTGGCCAAGATCCGCAAGGAATACCAGAAGCTCGACAAGAACCTGCGCGGCGTGAAGTCCATGACCTCGCTTCCCAGCGTGATGTTCGTCATCGACGCCCGCAAGGAGCACATCGCGGTGCGCGAGGCCGACCGTCTGGGCATCCCCTGCATCGCCGTGGTCGACACCAACTCCGACCCCGATGTGGTGCCCCTGCCGATCCCGGGCAACGACGACGCCATCCGGGCCATCAACCTCTATTGCCACGTCATCGCCGAGGCGGCCATCGAAGGACGCGCCTTTGGCGAGAAGGTCCGCGCGGAAGAGCGGAGCCGTCAGGAACAGGCGCGGCGCGCCCGCGAAGCCCGGCCCGCGGCGGAACGGCGCGAGGAAGCCGCACCGGCCGCTCCGGCTGCTCCGGCCCCCGAAGCCGCGGCCGCTCCGGAAGCCCCGGTGACCCCGGCCGCCCCCGCGGCGGAAGCCCCGGCTGCCCCCGCCGCCCCCGAATCGGCGCCCGTACCGGCGTCGCCGGCCCCGGGGGAAGTCTCGGCCCCGCAGTCTGCGGATCAACCCTAACGAGGAAGGAGTAAAGCTGACCATGGCGTTTACGGCGAAAGATGTGCAGCGCCTGCGCGAGGCTACCGGCGCGGGCATGATGGATTGCAAGCGGGCGCTCCAGGAGACGAACGGCGACTTCGACAAGGCCGTGGCCTGGCTGCGCGAGAAGGGCATGGCCAGCGCCTCCAAGCGCGCGGGCCGCACGGCCGCCGAAGGGGCGGTGGCGTCCTACATCCACCTCGGCGGCAAGATCGGCGTGCTGGTCGAAGTCAACTGCGAGACCGACTTCGTCGCCCGGACCGACGATTTCCAGAACTTCTGCCGCGACATCTGCCTTCAGATCGCCTCTCAGGCCCCGCGCTACGTCGAACGCGACGAGGTGCCGGCCCACGAGGTCGAATCGGAGCGCAAGATTGCCCTGGCCCAGGCTCAGGAGAACGCCAAAGGCAAGCCGGAGAACGTGCTCCAGAAAATTGCCGAAGGCCGCCTGAACAAGTGGTACCAGGAAGTGTGCCTCGTGGAGCAGGCCTTCGTGCGCGACCCGGCCAAGACCGTCGAGCAGCTCACCAAGGAGCTCAGCGGCAAGGTGGGCGAAAAGATCGCCATCCGCCGCTTCGCGCGCTTCCAGCTCGGCGAAGGCATCGAAAAGCGGGAAGCCAACCTGGCCGAGGAAGTGGCCCAGGCGACCGGCCAGGTCGCGGGGCAGTAATCCCTTGGGCGCACCCGTCTATAAACGCATCCTGCTCAAGCTGAGCGGCGAAGCCTTCGACTCGGACGGCTCGAGCGGCGGCATCAATTTCGGCGCCGTGAGCCGGTTCTGCGACCAGCTCGTCGAAGCGCACCAGCTCGGCGTCCAGATCGGCCTCGTCATCGGCGGCGGTAACATCATCCGAGGCGCCACCGCCAGCGTCGAGACCGGTCTCGACCAGCCGACCTGCGACTACATGGGCATGCTGGCCACGGTGATCAACGCCCTGGCCCTGCAGGCGATGCTCGAGAAGAAGGGCGTCCAGACGCGTGTCCTCACCGCCATCGAAATGCGGCCCGTGGCCGAACCGTATATCCGTCGGAGGGCGATCCGCCACCTCGAGAAGGGGCGGATCGTCATCTTCGCCGCCGGCACCGGCAACCCCTTCTTCACCACCGACACCGCCGCGGCCTATCGGGCCAACCAGATCCACGCCCACGCCCTTTTCAAGGCCACCAAGGTCGACGGGATCTACGACAGCGACCCGCTCAAGAACCGCGACGCCCGGCGCTTCGACGAACTCACCTACACGGAAATCCTGACCCGCAACCTCCGGGTCATGGATGCCACCGCCATCTCGTTGTGCCGCGAAAACGGCATGCCCGTGGTGGTGTTTAATTTGCTCGAGCCCGGAAGTATCATGAGGGCTCTGCGCGGGGAGAATGTGGGTACGCTTGTGAAAGGAGACTGACCGATGGCGAACGAGGCGGTAAAAGAAGCCAAGAGCAAAATGCAGAAGAGCGTCGATGCCTTTCAGCACGAGCTCACCACCATACGGACCGGACGCGCCTCGGTGGGTCTCCTCGACGTGGTGGAAGTCGAAGCCTACGGGTCCCGCATGAAGATCAGTCAGCTTGGCACCGTGTCGGCGCCCGAGGCGCGGCTGCTCGTCATCACGCCGTGGGACAAATCCGTCATCGGCGCCATCGAGCGCGGCATCCTCGCATCGCCGCTTGAACTCACGCCCTCCAACGACGGCCAGGTGATCCGGGTGCCCATTCCCGCCCTCACCGAGCAGCGCCGCAAAGACCTCGTCAAGCTCGTGAGCAAACTGGCCGAAGAGGCGCGCATCGCCATCCGCGGCATCCGCCGCAGCGCCGTCGACGACATCAAGAAGCACCAGAAAGACGGCACGATTCCCGAGGACGACGCCCACAAGCTTACCGCCGAGGTGCAGAAGGCCACGGACGAGTTCATCGCCAAGGTCGACGAGATCCTCAAGGTCAAAGAAGAAGAAATCATGGAAGTCTGAATCCGGCCGCGCCTTTCCGGGGCATGGACCCGGGAAGACGGCCGGTACCCGGAACGCAGGCCCCGAAGGGCGTCCGGCGGCCGCGAAAGGCCGGACGGCCTTCGGGGTCCTTTGCTGTGGACCGGGAGATTCCCGCGCCCGTATCCAAGTTCAGCCGCCACGCGAATCGCGGGGGAAGGGACGTCGGGGCTGTCCCGACGCGGCGCCGTCGGAGGGGCGGGCGGCGAGGATCGGGGCGAGGGCGAACGAGTGAGGCTGTATCCGACGCAGGAGCGGCGCACATCAGGATATCGACAGGCCAATGGCACTTCCCGAGATTGACATGGACCATCTCCCGCGCCACATTGCCATCATCATGGA
>CAYVOE010000589.1:0-2995 GCA_964452795.1 uncultured Nitrospiraceae bacterium | reverse complement strand
AGGAGATGAAGGAATTCGGCTTTTCCCTCGAGCAGTACGAGAAGATGCGCCAGATGGTCGAAGAGCACCGTATCCCCGAGCAGAACGTCGAGTTGCGCAGCCTCCACGAGCTCATCCGCTTCCGGCTCCGCTCGGTGGAGAAGGTGGTGCCGGTCCAGTTCATGGAAGAATACGCGGACGAGCTGGTCGAGATGTGGGAGCTGCGCGACAGCTTCGTGCAGAACGCCTGGAAGGACGTCCTGGCCAACGGCCCCATCTCCTACCCCGAACGGCGGTCGAACGAGAACATCTTCCAGGCCAACGGGCGCTGGGAGACCTGGAGCTCGCCGTCCTCCGACGTGGACCGGCGGAACAAGTACTTCTATCTCGCCGACTGGATGGACGACTGCATCGACTGGTTCGACCGGCTGCCCCACTACGTCGACCTGACGGGGCTTGAAAAGTACAACATCCGGACCCGCGCCGACCTCGCCAAGGCGCTCATCGCCGAGAAGAACCGAATCTTCAACGAGAAAGTGTTCTACTACACAAACTCGAAGGGCGAGAAGGTGCCCATGACCCTCGCCGAGGCCGAGCGGCGCCTCTACGACTTCTCCTTCGACCCCAACCACCCGCCGGAGCTGCGCTGGGGCGCCCAGCCGGGCACGCCCGAATTCGGCGACGCCAAGGGGTTCGCCACGCCCGTGCCGGACGGTTCCCGGGTGCCCATGGAAGAGGCCTACCGGCGCCAGGCCTATTATCGGACCGTTTCTCAGCGGGAGCAGGAGCCCAGCTACCTGCGCACCATGATCACCGAAGGCTATCCCGTTCGGGGCAAGTTCGACGATCAGCTTTCGAAGTGGATCAAGTGGGACCTCGATGCCGACAAGGTTACGCAGGTGACGCGGCTCGAGGAGACGGCGCCCGCGCCCCAGGCGCAGGCCGCCGTCGAGGTGCAGGAACCATCGGCCGCGGCACGCGAACGCGCCGAGCGCCGAAGCAATCGGCGTGGCCCCGGTCCCAACTTCAGCCGTCGGCCGTAGCGGAATCCGGCGGCGGCCCACACGGCAGCCCGGGCAAACCGAAGAGACTCAGGGGTTCTCGAGCCCTGGAACGCGCCGAGCGCGCGTGTCGCGGGGCCGAGCCCTTGTATCCTCGCAGAGAGGGAGAGAGGTATCAGCGTGAAAAGCGGAAGGATCTGTGGCCAAGCGGGCATGCGGAAGCTCGTGGTGGCGTGGACGGCGCTGGCGGCCGGGGCAATTGCACAGGCGGCCGAGTTCAATCCCCCCACCCTCCATTCGGATCGCGGGGCCTGGCCCATTCGGCGAAACTGGACCTTCGAAGAGACGCGGCACTACGCCAAGTGGATCTCCCACATCTATAAGCTGAAGACCGAAGGGACGACGGAGCAACGCCGCGCCAAGCTCGTGCAGGTCCTCACCGACCCGGCCTTCAACCTCCTCATGGATCCCGAGTTCGCCGGCGAGGGCACCAATCCCCAGCTCTCGGAAAGCATCATTCGGGCCATGCACAACGTCATCGATTGCGGCAAGCTGACCGTGGCGCTGCCGGCCTACTACTCGTACCGGCGGGCCCTGCCCTGGATGGTCAGCTACGTCCGGTCGAGCGGCGGCGACGTCCGATATTGTGCCTACACCATTCCCGCGGGCACCCTCGATACCCTGACCAGCCCCACGCCCGAGCATTTCTTTCTCAACGCCATTTACGGATTCTGCACCGGCAACTTCCGCGTCGAGCCCAACGGCCGCAACGCCGAACTGTCGGACACGGTGCCCGTGAAGATTTCGCCGGAATACCTCATGCCCGGGTGCATGGCGTACACGGACGGCCACGCCCTGGTGCTCGCCAAGATCGACCCCTACGGCGAGCTGCGTTTCCTCGACGCCAGCACGGTGTCCACCCGCGACCTCTTCACCCACAACGGCATGAACTGCGTGGTGGGCATTTCGCCCAAGCGCACCGGCGCCGCGAACGAGTTCGCCCGGTGCTACTACGGGCTCCGGGTCTACCGGTACCCCATCGCCGAGCACGACGAGACCGGCCGGGTCACCCGCGTGCGGCGCCGCACCGACGAAGAGATGAAGGCCTTCGGCTACTCCGTCGAGCAGTACGAGAAGATGGAGGAGCTGGTCGACAACAAGCGCATCACCGAGGGCGACCTGTGGGTGGATAACTTCCGCGATTTCGTCCGACTCCGCATGCGCTCCGTCGATAAGGTGGTTCCCGCCCGGTTCCTCGCCGAATACGCCGACACCCTGCTCGAGATGTACAAGTCCCGCGAAGAGCTGGTGCAGGCCGCCTGGAAAGAAGTGCAGACCAACGGGCCCATCACCTTCCCCGAGAAGCGCAAGGACTACAACATCTTCAACGCCGACGATCGCTGGGGACAGTGGAGCTCGTGTTCCGACGACGTGGACCGGCGAAACGCCTACCGGTACCTCGCGTCCTGGATGGACGACGTCATCCGGGCCTTCGAACGCATGCCGCAGTACGTCGATCTCACGGGCCTCGAGCGCTATCCCATCATCCTCCACTCCGACCTCGCCCAGGCCCTCACCCGGGAGAAGACACGCGTCTTTTCTCAGCGCCGAATGGAGTACACAAACTCGAGGGGCGAGAAGGTCCCCCTGACCCTCCTCGACATCGAGAAGCGCCTCTACGACCTCTCCTTCGACCCCAACCATCCGCCCGAGCTGCGGTGGGGCGCCAAGCCGGGCACGGCCGAATACGGCAACGCTTCGGGTTTCGACACCCCTCTGCCCGACGGCGGAAAGGTCGCCATGCTCGAGGCCTACCGCCTCGAGACCTTCTACCGGACCGTGACCGTCAAGGAGACGGACGAGAGCTTCCTGCGCCAGGCCTGCACCACCGGGTTCTCCTTTCCCGACCGCTTCGATCAGCAGTTGGCGAAGTGGTACGTGTGGACCCGCCCGTCCGACGTGCCCCCCCTGGTGATCTCCCGCCAGGCCATGGCGTCAAAAGATGCCGCCTTCGA
>CAYVOE010000588.1:0-3007 GCA_964452795.1 uncultured Nitrospiraceae bacterium | reverse complement strand
GCGGACGAGCTCATCGCCGCGCTCAACGACGCCATCGCCGGTGACGGGTCGGTCCGGTTCCATACGGGCGTGAGCTACCGCCACTTGGCCATCGTGACGGCGGGGCCCGTGTCGACGGAGCAATTGGTGGCGCTGAAATGTACGCCGCCCCACGACATCAGCGGGCAGCGCTTCGCCGAATACCTGCCTCGGGGCGAGGGCCAGGACTTTGTGCGCCGGCTCATGGAGCGTTCGCGCCCCGTCCTGGCGGACCACCCGATCAACGCGGCACGGCAGGCCGAAGGCAAGCCGCCGGCCACGTCGATCTGGCTGTGGGGCCAGGGCCAGGCGCCCCGGATGGAATCGTACCGGGACCGCTTCGGCCTCACGGGGGCGGTGATCTCGGCGGTCGATCTGGTCAAGGGGATCGGCGTGTGCGCCGGCCTCGAGATCATCGACGTGCCCGGGGCCACGGGATACCTCGACACCAATTACGCCGGCAAGGTCGAAGCGGCCATCGACGCCCTCGACCGGGTCGACTTCGTCTACCTGCACGTAGAAGCGCCCGACGAGACGGGCCACGAAGGCCGGGCCGACCTCAAGGTCCAGGCCATCGAGGATTTCGACCGGCAGGTGGTGGCGCCGTGCCGGGCGCATGCCCAGGCCCGCGGCGACGTGCGCATCCTGGTGGCGCCGGACCACGTCACCGCCATCTCCACCCGGACCCACGCCGGGGGACCCGTGCCCTTCGCCCTGTGCGGGCCGGGCATCGACCCCAACGGCGCGACGGCCTATTCGGAGTCGGAAGGGGCCCGCACGGGCCTGCGGGTCGACGAGGGGTACAAGCTGGTGCCGCGGATGCTCGAGGCCGGCGCCGCGGCCGGACATTGATCGGCGCCGAAAAGGCCGCCGAGACTTACCAAGAGAGGGGACCGATTCAGTGGTGCAGCGGGTCGAAATCTACGATGTAACCCTTCGAGACGGGGCTCAGGGCCCCCGAGTGAAGTTTTCCGCCGACGACCAGCTTCGCATTATCAAGGAGCTCGACGACTTCGGCGTTTCCTACATCGAAGGCGGGCAGCCGGGCTCCAATCCGAAGGCCGCCGACCTCTTCGCCCGGGCCCGCGACCTCGAGCTCAAGCACGCCCGCATGGCCGCCTTCGGCAGCACGCGCCACAGCCGATCCGCCGTCGAAGACGACGCCAACCTCCGGGCGCTGCTCGCGGCCGAGACGGAGGTCGTCACCATCTTCGCCAAGTGCTCGCCGCTCCAGGTCCGGGAAGTGCTGCGCGTCAGTCTCGACGACAACCTGACCATCATCCGCGAATCGGTGGAGTACCTGCGGTCCCAGGGCCGCCGCGTGTTCCTCGACGGCGAACATTTCTTCGACGGCTACGCCGAGGACAACGAGTATGCCCTGTCGGCGCTGGAAGTCGGCTGGCGGGCGGGGGCCGAGGTCCTAATCCTGTGCGACACCAACGGGGGGCGCCTCCCCTGGGAAGTGGCCGCGACGACGCGGGCCGTGGCCGAACGGCTGCCGGGAGCCACGCTGGGCATCCACGCCCACAACGACTCCGGTTGCGGCGTGGCCAATACCCTGAGCGCCGTGTCGGCGGGGGCCGTGCAGATCCAGGGGACCGTCAACGGCTACGGCGAACGGACCGGCAACGCCAACCTGTGCACCATCATCCCCGACATCCAGCTCAAGATGGGTATCCCCGTGGTGTCGCCCGAGCAGCTCAAGCGCCTCACCCATTTGTCCCACCTGGTGGCCGAGCTGGCCAACATGGCCCTGTACGACGCCGCGCCCTACGTGGGCCGCGACGCCTTCACCCACAAGGGCGGCATGCACGCCGACGCCGTGAAGAAGCACAAAGCCAGCTACGAACACATCGCGCCGGAACTGGTGGGCAACCGCACCCACGTGAGCGTGAGCGAGATGTCCGGCCGTTCGAGCGTGCTGCAGAAGGCCGACGAGTTCGGCATCGTCCTCGACCGCGACCGGCCCGAGACGCGCGAGATCCTGCGCCAGGTCAAAGAGCTCGAGAACGAGGGCTTCGAATTCGAAGGGGCCGACGCGTCCCTCGAGCTCCTCATGCGCCGCGCCCTGGGAAGCTGCCAGACCTTCTTCCGGATCCAGGGGTTCCGGGTGAGCGTGGAAGGACACGATTCCTCCTGCGAATCCCTGTCGGAAGCCACGGTGAAGCTGACCCTCCCCGACGGGCAGCGCATGCACACCGCCGCCGAGGGCCAGGGCCCCGTCGACGCCCTCAACAACGCCCTGCGCAAGGCGCTGGAAGGCACCTACCCCGAGCTCAAGGAGGTCACCCTCGAGGACTACAAGGTCCGCATCCTCGACGGCCGCGCCGCCACCCGGGCCAAGACGCGCGTCCTCATCGAATCGCGCGACGCCGAGACCTCGTGGGACACCGTGGGCGTATCGGAGAACATCATCACCGCTTCCTACGCGGCCCTCGTCGACAGCATCGAGTACAAGCTCTTCAAGACCCGGTGCCGGAACGTACAGGCGGAGCCGACGCCCCAGCCCTCGACCGTCGCGAAATAGTTCGCGGCCTCCGGGCTTCCTCCTGCTCGGCTTCGCGCTTTACCTCGACGGCCCCGGACGGATGAAGACGCTCCGGCACGATCCCGCGGCCTTTACGGGAGCTTCGCCGGCCGGGAAGGCTTCCAGGGCTTGCCGTCTTCCCTCGCGGGGTGCTAATCTTTTTGCGGCGTGCGCCTCCCTTCTCGTGGAACTTCCTACACTCAACTTTGACTCGCAAACACCACGAACCGGGGGCCACGCCCCTGCCTTCTTGCAGGGGTCCAGGACGGGACCTGGAAATTCTCCGAAGGGGGTCCACACCCGTCGCTCTCGCCCGACCAACGCCCCGCCGCTCTGGAGTCCATATCCCCCCGTGAGGTCAATTCCCCGAAGGGGATACATGAATTAGCCCAGGGTCAGCGAGCGTAAGCGAGCGCCACCCTGGGTACCGACGCATCTCCACCGTGTTTTCCCTGAAAGGGA
>CAYVOE010000587.1:0-3010 GCA_964452795.1 uncultured Nitrospiraceae bacterium | reverse complement strand
AGAGGAAGGCTTCTTTCTCGAGGGCGTTGCCTTCATACCCGTCGCCCCGGGCCGTCTCCTTGGCGTACATCTCCTTGTAGGGTTCGTAGCCGAAGGTCTGGTACTGGGCGACGTGGACGAGCTCGTGGGCGAGGACCGCCCGGGCCTTCTGCGACTCGGCCAGGGTCTCGATGGTGTCCGCCAGATAGACCTCGTTGCCGAAGGTCATGCCCGCCACCACGCCTCCGCCCGAGGCGATCATGCCCAGGGTGTTGAGGAATCCGATGCCCATGGAGGGGTCGGTGAGGGGCATGCCGGCGTAGATTACGGCCTCCTCGAGCACCGCGGCCGGGAACAGGGGCTCAATTTCCTGGCGCACCGAGTCCGGCAGGTCGGCGACCCGCCGCGGGGCGATCTCGCAGGCCGCCGCAGTGGACCGGCAGGCCTTCTGGGCCATGTCGATGGCGGCGGGCACGGTGTTCCGCAGCACCGAATCGGCCCGCGGCCCCAGCAACGCCCCCAGCGACAACGGCTCCCCTGCCCGTGCCGCCCCCGGCACGAGAATCAGAACGGCCGCCAACCCGGCCACGATGTATTTCCCGAGGTTTGCCATCCTTTTCGCCCCCCTGTCCCGATAATCCTATACCCTGATCCTGTTTACGGTTCGCTGTCTCGAATTCCCTTCAGCGCTTCCCGAACCTCGTCGATCAGCGCCTGCGACACGCGGAATACCCCCGGTCGTCCGGCGACGCGCGCAAAACGCTCGAGTGACTCGTCCGGCGCGGGGCTGCCCACTTCGAGGGGACCCGCCATGCCTTCGTCCTCCCCCCGGAACCGGCTCGGCCGAAATACTTCGACCCTCAGCAGAGGCGCGTCGAGTCCGAAGGAGGCGAGGTCTTCGGGTTCTGCAGACCGTTCCCGCGCAAGGGCCCGCACCGGATTGACGGCGCGAAGCAGCGCTTCCATATCGCTCGAAAGCTCCCAGCGCTTGCCCGGAGGCGCCGAAACGACCCACTTCCCGTCGTCTCCGAGGCGGAACTCGTAGTCCACTCCCTCAAAGTGTAACACCAAACGGACGGCATTATCTTTCGGAAATTCAAAGATTTCCTTGGCTTGAAACGCGAAAGGCTCGATTTGGAGCAATTCTACCGCCCCTGCCGGCACCAAGACCACGGATCCCGTGTCCTGGAGGGCGTAAACCGTGTCTTCCTCCGGTCCCGGGCCGCCCACGGCCACCCGTACCGTCGGCCCGCCCGCGAGAACGATCTCCGCCGCCGCCACGGGACGGTCCAGCCCCACTTCGGCGGGGGACACGTCGAGGAAGGCCTCGGCTTCAATGCGTTTGAGGGCGTTGATGTACGACGAGATCACCATGGCGTCGGGTTTCACGCCCTCCGGTTCCTCGAGCTTCCAGCCCGTCCGGGGGTCGTCCATCACCACCGCTTCGCCCAGGTCCGACGACACCCGGAGCTCGTCGATCCGGGTGGCCTGATGGGTGAAGAGACGGCGGTCGCGGTAGGCGTCGGGCTTTTCCGGGAAGAACTGGATGATGGTGGCGGGCACCACGAACACGTAGGGCGCGTCCGCCCGCTTGACGTAGACGCCCTGCTCGCGTCCGCCCGTGGGGGAAGCCGTCACCGGGGTCAGGCCGCCGAAGTAGACGGTTCGCGGGTCGCTGTCGGCGTCGGTCCAGGCGGTGACCCGCATCCGGGGCACGTCGAGCTTATAGTCGGCAAGGCTTTCGGGGGCGTCGACGAAATCGCGGCCGGGGGTCTGTTCGAGCATGGCCACCAGGTTCCCCACGACTTCGGAGTTTGCGGCCACCTGGACGGGTTCAACAAGATGCCAGCGGCCGTCGCGTTTTTCCACCGCCACGGTCTGGGACTCCACGACCTCGCCCGAGTCGTCCTGGGCCAGCCGGTTCAATTCAACCCGGGTGATGGCGCCCGTGGGGGCCGATACGAGGCTCCGGTCGCGCAGGTCCAATAGGGACCGGTCGAGGGCGGCGTAGGCGGCGTTCCGCACCAGGATCACCGGCCCGTCGTCGAGGCGGGCGTAGCGGCGGTCCTGCATGGGCGTGGCCTTGCCGAAGGCCAAGGCGTGTTCCTGATCCCCGGCTTCCACCCGGATCACCAGTCCCGGCGCGTCCAGGCCGAAGTCGGCCATCGCGGCGTCCTCGTCGGCCACGGTGCGCTCGTTCGTGAGCCCCGCCACGGCCTCGGCCATTTGCCGCCACGGATCGGGGTTGGCCGGAATCGGATGGGGCTCGACGATGGCCCACGTATCGTCCGTGCGCCGCGCCGCCACGGTCGGTTCGCCTTCCCGGGAGAGGCGCAGCCCCTCCACCTCCGCCGTATCGAAATCGAAGAGGCGCTTGGCCCGGAACTCCTCCTGTCGCGACTGGCGCTCCCAGCGGAGCAGGCCCGCGTATCCCAGGGCCAGGACCGCCAGGACCACCGCCAGGATCGCCGTGACCCGCCCGCTCATTGGTACCTCCTCCGCCAGACCATCACGGCCAGGCCCGCCAGCACGATGGCCTGAACGAGGCCGAGGGTGGAAATCCAGGCAATCATCTGCTCCTCCGCCGGCGTCAGGATGATGGGCGGGTCCTCGACGCCCGTGGGCCGGATGGCGATTAGCTCCTCGCTCTCGCTGAGCCACGCCAGGGTGTTCAGCATGAAGTTGATGTGGCCCACGAACTGGAGTCCCTCGTTCGACGCCAGGTCGCCGTCGCCGATGACCACGAGGCGCGCGTTTCGGGTCTGGCCCGTGTCGCCCACGGGGGCGTCGGTTTTCGCGGTCACGGCCACCGCCACCCCGGGGAAGCCCAGGGGCTCGTCCGGGTCACGGTTAATCTTGCTCTTCGCCAGCAGGTCCAGATCGTCTTCCTTGTAGGTAAAGGGCAGGGAGCGAAGGATGACCTCGCCCGCCACACCTTCCGGCAGTTGCGGCGCCAGCTCGACGGACCGCGCCGCCTCGAGCACCATTTCCTTGTCGAATCCGCGGGTAATGGGATGGGTCTGGCTGAAGT
>CAYVOE010000586.1:0-3010 GCA_964452795.1 uncultured Nitrospiraceae bacterium | reverse complement strand
GCGTCGCGAGCTCACTGCGCTCTGGGAATCCTCCAGCGCCAGCAGCGAACAGCTCCTGGCCGATCTGCGCGCCTGGTGCCAGCGCGCCCAGCAAAGCGGCATCGACGGTCTCGAACAATTTTCCCATCGTCTGCGTCGTTACGCCGTATGATCGACGGGCTGAACGAGCGGCAGCGCGAGGCTGTCACGCAGCCGGCCGTGCATGCGCTGGTGCTGGCCGGGGCAGGCAGCGGCAAGACCCGGGTCCTGACCACCCGCATGGCCTGGTTGATCCAGACCACGCGGTCGTCGAGCTCGCGCGCGGTGAGGGCCTTGCCGTCGACTTCGAAGGTGCGGTTTTCCTCTTCGGCGCGCTGCAGGTCGGCCCGCTCGACGATGCGCAGGATACGGCCGTCGTCGTCGGTGGCGATGCGGCCCGCGTCGGGCCAGCGGTACTTGGGCGCCACGACGAGGGCGAGATCGGCCCGCTCCTCGTGGAAGGTGCGGATGAGTTTCTCGAGGGTGCGGCGCTCGATCACCTTGTCGCCGGCGATGACGAGGACGCCGCCGTCGAATCCGAGGCGTCGCAGTACCGCGGCGCCCTGCTTGGCGGCGTGGCCCGTGCCGCGCAGCTCGGCCTGGAAGGCGAAGAGGGTTTCGGGAAAGCGCGGGCCCACCTCCTCCACCACCATGCCGGCCAGGTGCCCCACGACGACGATGTTGGGCGAAAACTCCAGGCCGGTGAGGTGATCGAGCATGCGCGCGATGGCGCTCCGCCCCGCCACGGGGAAGCAGACCTTCGGCGTTCGAGGCGCCTGCATCCGTTTCCCCTTGCCCGCACACAGTACGATCGATGCAATCGGCCGCGCGTCACGCGCCACGACTTCCCCCATGCCTCCTCCGTCTCGATATCTGATCCCTGCTCGGCAAAACCGCTGAGAGTGTACCGGATCCGGGAGGGGAATTGCTCCGGCGCGCGGCTCAGCTCAGGACGACGGCAAGGGCGGTGACCGCAACGAGGGCGATGAGGGGGATGACGATGGTCACGACGGCCGCCTCTTTGTAGGCCTGCTTGTGGGTGAGGTGCATCACGGTGAGGAAGGTGATGACGGCGCCCGAATGGGGCAGGGAATCGAGGCCGCCGCTGGCGATGACGGCGAGACGGTGCAGGGTTTCGGGGGCGACGCCGAGGTCGATGTAGTGGGGCGCGAGGGTCTCCATGAAGATGCCCAGGCCGCCGGAGGCGGACCCCACGATGCCGGCGAAGACGTTGACGGAGAGGACCATCGAGACGAGGGGGTGGAGCGACGAGTCCACCATGACGGACTCGAAGGCGTCGAAGATGGGGGTGGCCTTGACGACGCCGCCGAAGCCGATGACGGCGGCCGTGTTGAGCAGGGGCAGGGCGGAACCTTCGGCGCCGCGGCTGAGGACGCGGCCCACGCCGTTGACGTGTTTCCGGAACAGAACGAGGGCCACCACCGTGCCGAGGGTCAGGGCCAGGCTGGTCCAGAACAAGGGCTGATCCTGGGAGAACCGGATGACCGACTCGAAAAGGCCGACGGTTTCGCCCGGTTCGGGCGGCGGACCGAGGAATCGGGCGATCCAGGGCGGGGCCAGGATGGTGCCGATCACCACGACCAGGGGCAGGACGGCCCAGCCCCAGGGAGGCATGGGCACGGCTTCGGCGGTCTGCTCGGCCACAGGATCGAGGGGATGGGGATCGAAGGCCTCGCCGTTGCGGCGGGCTTTGCGGTGTTCGTATTCGAGATATATGAGGCCGAGGGTCAGCATGATGGCCGAGGCTGTCAGGCCGAGGCCCCATCCGGCCGTGAGGGGCGTGCCCAGGATGCCGGAGGGAATGTTGTTCTGGATGGACGGGGAGCCCGGCAGGGCGGTCATGGTGAAGGTGCCGCCGCCGAGGAACCCGGCCCCGGCGAAGAGGCGCTTGGGCAGGTTGGCCCGGTGAAGCAGGCCGAGGCCGAGGGGGTACATGGTGAAAACCACGATGAAGACGTTGACGCCGCCGTAGGTGAGCAGAGCCGTGGCCAGCACGAGGATGAGGACGGTGCGCTGCTCGCCCAGGACGCGCGTGAGGAAGTGGGCGATGGACATGGCCGCCCGGCTGTCGCCCATGACGCGGCCGAAGACGGCACCGGTAAGGAACAGGAAGAAGAACAGGCGCGCGAAGCCGAACATGGCTTCGGCGTATCCGCCGGTGAGGGATTCGGCGAGGGGCAGGCCGTTGGTGAGGGCGACCACGGCGGCGCTGAGGATGGAAGCGATAAGGATGTTGGTGCCGCGCAGCGCCAGCACGACGAGAAGCGCCAGCCCGAGCAGTACCCCCGCGTGACCCAGCATGTAACCCTCCCGGAACGTTGTGGCCCCATCGGAGCCGCAGGCGCACCCGAGCCGGTGAGCCGATACCCGAACCGTGGGCCAGTCTAGAGGAGTTGCGCGGCCGGTTCAACGGACCGCGGAGGTATGGAGTCGAAGGGGAGGCGGACGTTGCGAGTCCGCCCGCCCGGCGACCCGATTGTGCGGCGATCGCCTTTTCCTCCACCCGTCATTGCGAGGAGCGGACCCATGTGCGAGTGCTTGCGGGAGGAGGTCTTACGTCGGTTCCGCCTATGCCGTCTGTAGACGCGCAGGACGGAGCGACGCGGCAATCTTTACGTGTGGGACGCCTTCGGTTTGGGTCAAAGGCTCATGCGAGATTGCCGCGTCGCTCCTGTATCGGTGCCCGCCGGAGGCGTGGGTGCAACCACAGGCTGTCGCTCCGCTCGACTTTACTCCAACAGGAGGACCGCTCCTCGCAATGACGGGGAGGGGTAGGCTCACAGTCCCATCCAGCGCAGTCCTCGTAGTCTTACGGCGGGTGGGGCGGATGGCGATGCCGGAACGGGCCGAGCTAATGGTTGGCGTGAATCGCTACGTATGTATCCCCTTCGGGGAAAAGAACGGTGGGTGGTGGTGCTGATCCCAGGGTGGCGCTCGCTGTCGCTCGCTGACCCTGGGCTAACCTATGTAT
>CAYVOE010000585.1:0-3014 GCA_964452795.1 uncultured Nitrospiraceae bacterium | reverse complement strand
AGCCTTTGACCTAAACCCGAAGGCATCCCATAGGTAAAGATTGCCGCGTCGCTCTGTATAGGCGCCCACAGACGGTATGGGCGGACCGAGCGTAAAGCCTCCTCCTGTAAGCACGTGCACAGAGGGCCGCTCGTCGCAATGACGGGGGCAATCTCACGACCCCGTTGAGTGCAGGCCTTGTGGTCCTACGACGGGTGGGACGACCCACATGAACCCATCGGGCGCAGTCCTCGCATTCCTTAGGATCGGCGGGACGAACCTCGGTGCCCGGTGGGTTGCGGTGGTTGCCGGGCGCGGGGCATGAATCGCCCTCCCCCGCGAAGAAAAGGAAATAGCCAGCGGCTTGGACTCGCGCTTGCCCCCCGGCCCGCGCGACCGCTGGCTATCCTTCACATGTCGGCATCCGTGCCTGTGGAGACGATGGGGACGCTCTTCGCGTCGTCCGTGGTCAGATGACCTCCCATTCTTCGTACTGCTCCGGCGTGGGACTGTAGATCCGTTGCCGGTCGGAATCGAGGATGCGGGGACGGGGCTGGAACGTCGCCTGGAACTGCGGGAATCCGGCGAATCGCCCTCCGCTCTCCTCGTAGCAGTTGATGACGTGCAGGTAGAGCAACAGGCGCGACGTGCGCAACTGACGCGGCGTGGCGTAGTAGATCGTCAGCCCCTGCTCCACCGCGTGGCGAAACTTGTCGAAGGAACCGGGCACGCCGTCGTAATCCGTCACGCTGAGCCCCTGGAGCATGCCCGACGACGCCCGCCGCGCCCGCGCCTGCGACTCCACCTCGAGGCGCTCGTAGGTCTCGACGAGGCGGTCGAACCAATGGAACACCGTCCGGTACCCCTCCTCGTCGATGTCGAGCTCGATCCGGGCGTCGTGTACCGTGTCCAGGGTGAGCCGGCCCAGGTAGGCGGCGCGGCCGGGGTGCTCTTCCGGAATGGTGCGCACCCGAGCCTTCTCGGCCGCTTCCCCGTAGTTGAAACTCTCGAGGATGGTGGCCAACTGGAACTTGCTCTGCGACAGCAGGGCGTACTCGCGCAACAGCGGCACCGCGAGGGCGTCGTGCTGGATCACCTCGTCGATCTCGAAATCGGGCCGGAACAGGTCGGCCCGCCAGTCGGTCCACAGATCGCTGAACAACTGGCGGAGCTGGCGGCCCGTGCCCCGCGGATGGGGCCCGATGGCGCGCATCAGCAGGTCGGCGACCCGGTTCTCGAGGTCCCATTCTTCCGGGTTCAGAATGTCGTGGTAGAACAAATAGCGGAGCACCACCAGCCGGTCCATGACGTGCTGGGCCTTGTCCTCGTTCATCCGGGCCTGTTCCACGAGGATCGACGTCCAGCGGTGGATCCACTCCCGGAGCTGACGCGCCACGAAGCTGCGGGGCTGGCGCCGGATATCGTCGAGCAGCCCGGGCACCACTTCATCGCGGCTGAGAACGGTCCCGAACTCCCGGGCGAACTCCGCCGGCACGTCGGCGTGCAGCAGGAGCTCGTCCGTGTCCACGTCGTACAGGCTCGAGCGCTGAAAATCGGTGATGAAGGCATAGTTGGCGCCCACGCCCGCGGTCACGTCCACGAGGTGGCGCGTCACGTCGCAATAGTCCAGCCCGCGGTGGACGTGGGCCGACGGCGGTTCGAGCAGGCCCGGGCTCAGGAAATGGGTGGCCAGGGACCGCTGGTTTCCCGCGGGAAGCAGGTACGAGACGGTGGGCACCTCCACGCCGAAGGGCAGCAGAGAGAGCGGGTCGGGGCTTTCCCAACCCAACTGGGCCAGGAACCGCTCGGCCAGCCGGTGGTGATCGTCCCGGGTCGCCTCGGCGAGACGCTTCCAGGACAACTCGCACAACCGCTGAATGTCGTAGGTCGTCGCCATCACGCCACACCCCTTCCCTTTTGAACCGCGTAGCCGGCGGCCTCGATGCGCCGCCAAATCACGTCCTCCCGCCGCCCCAGCAGATCCACGCCCCGCTCCAGATACGGCGCCACCGCTTCCGGCTCCTCCGTGAGCGCGCGCGTGAACTCTTCCGTGGTCACGGCCCGCACCACGTAGGGATCGGGCACCACGAACGTGGGCAGGCGGCCGCCGTCCACCACCACCAGCGCCGTCTCCTCCGGCACCAGCAGGAAGGCCAGCCGAACCGCCTCCTCCGCGGCCACCAACCCCCGCAGCCGGTCCTCGGCGCCCACGGTCTTGAGCACCATGGCCCGCAGCTCGGGGAACAGGGGGAACTGGGTATCCACCTGATAATAGGCCCGGTTGCCCTCGGTCCGCCGGTACAACAGGCCGACCCAGGTGAGGCGCTCGAGTTCGCGCTGCACGGCCCGGATCGCCATGCCCAGGGCCGCTTCAATCTGGCGCTGGTAGTAGGCCCGCGTAGGGTCCAGCATAAAAAACTTTAAAATCGCGGCGCGGGTGCCCGAAGCAAAAAGCCCCGAGAGCACCTCCTCCCGCGTGGTCTGACTAAGAAATGTAGTCAACTCGCCCGCCATGGCCGTTGTATCCTCCTTCCGCAAGACCCTATGATAAACAAAACGCGCGAAATGTCAAGCGATATTTGCACAATAGGTGCCACTTTGAAGACAAAAGACCCCTCCGGACCACCATATCTGGTGTTCACGGAAGGGCGATTAGTGCGATTTGTGTGTGGCGTAAAAGGTGGGGTTTCCGAACAAAATGAGCAAGAAGTGCAATTCCCCCAAAAGGCCGTAGGCAAGATACCCCTCGCCGGGGCACCCTGTCAAACAGGCAGGATGAGCGGAGACCCGCCGGGGAGGAGGCCGCGACGTCGGCCGCCGACCCCGGGCGTCTCCAGCCCCCTTATCGAGTGGGAACGGTGAAGTCCTGGGGGAACTGTGTCCCCGCGGCGGCGCCTCCGGCGGCGTTGATGGGCACCTGGACCCGTATGCGCGACACCACGCCCTGCGGAGCGGCTCCGCCGCCACCCGCGGCGATGCGGGTGACGAAGACGGTGGCCTGTCCCCGGGTGGCGGCAACGTTGCTGGAGTTCACG
>CAYVOE010000584.1:0-3025 GCA_964452795.1 uncultured Nitrospiraceae bacterium | reverse complement strand
GACCGCTTACGACACCAACGGAGAACGAGACCCCGCCTCTTCCACCCGCGGTTTTCGCTCCGTATCGGCGGCCGCGCCGCCGGCACGGCGGGCGCTGCCGCCTCGCTTTTGTGCGGAGATGCCGGCGGGAACCGCGGCGCAACGGGGAGTTATGAAATTCCGGGGTCGTCTTCGAGGGGCTCGGCGAGGCCGGATTCCACGAGAAAGGCGAGGCCCTGATCCGTCTGAGCGATGTAGTCGATGGCGTCGTTGATGGCCTTCTCCCAGGCGTCGACGGGGCTGTCGGGAGCGCGCCGGGCGATGGCCTCGCCCACGGCCCGCTGGACGTGGGCGGTGATGTTGTCGTGGAGCTCGTACTCGGCGAAGTCGGGCGCCAATTCGGACTTCCAGGTCCAGACGGCGGGGGGCGGCGGAGGTCCCACCCACAACTGGCCCAGGCCCTTCGCCCAGTCGGGCCAATAGCGCGAAGCGAAATCCACCAATTCCACGCGGCCTTCCGCATGGGGCGCCTCGAGCCAGAGGTAATACTCGTGGGCGTCGATGTCTTCGATGCGCGCCTCGATCCCGAAGGGGGTGCCTCCGGACCGGATCCGGATCGAGCCCGTGACGGGCCGGTATTCCCGGCGGAAGAGGTGTTGCAGCAGGAAACAGCCGATGGTGTTGATGGGCGCCACGTGGATCACGGACGGCTGAAACAGCTTCGAGGCCGCGTGATGCACCGCATCGGCCACAAGGGCCTGAAGAGGCGCCGGGGGCAGGTCGGGGGTCATGAATTTCTCCTTCGGGGAAGAGTATAGCGGGCCGGCGGAGGGATTGTCCCGGCCGCAGGAGCGATTCGAGGCGCGGCGACGGGAAACAACTGACAAGTGACTACCTCTTCGGCTACAATCGGGCCATGGTTGCCGTAAAGGCCGACATACTGACCGTCAGCCAATTGACCCGCCAGGTGAAGCTCCTGCTGGAGAATTCGGTGGGGCGGGTGTGGCTTACGGGCGAGATCTCGAACTGGCGGGCGGTGGCGTCGGGCCACGCCTATTTCACGCTGAAGGACGCTTCCAGCGAGATCAGCGCCGTGATGTTCCGGGGCCGCCTGTCACAATTGCGGTTTCGCCCGGACAACGGCCTGGAAGTGGTGGTCTGCGGGACGGTCACGGTCTACGAAAAGCGCGGAAACTACCAGATCGTCTGCGAGGAGATGCAGCCCAAGGGCGTGGGCGCGTTGCAGTTGGCTTTCGAGCGGCTGCGTCGCAAGCTTTCCGAGGAAGGCCTGTTCGACGAGGCCCACAAGAAGCCCCTGCCGCTGCTGCCGCGTCGGATCGGCGTGGTGACGTCGCCCACGGGCGCGGCGATCCGGGACATCCTCAACGTGATCCACCGCCGCTTCGGGAACGTGCACATCGTGCTGTATCCGGCGCGTGTGCAGGGAGACGAGGCGGCGGAGGAGATTGTAGAGGGGATCCGGACCCTGGACGACTACGGCGTGGACGTGATGATCGTGGGTCGGGGCGGCGGGTCGCTGGAAGACTTGTGGTGCTTTAACGAAGAGGCGGTGGTCCGCGCCGTGTACGAGGCGCGCACGCCGATTATCTCGGCCGTAGGCCACGAGATCGACTTCACGCTGTGCGATTTCGCGGCGGACGTGCGGGCCCCGACGCCGTCGGCGGCGGCGGAACTGGTGGTCCGGGAGCAGGAGGTCCTGCTTCAGCGGATTCGGCAGTCGCGCGCGCAGGTGACGAAGGCCTTCGAGCGGCGCGTCGAGCAGTGGCGGGGCCGGCTGGACCGGGCGGCGTCGGGCTACGTGCTGCGTCGTCCCGAGGAACTGGTGCGGCAGCGCCGGCAGCGGACCGACGAACTGCGGATGCGGATCGAGGCCTGTATCCATGCCCGGATGACGGTCGAGAAGACGCGCCTCGAGCGGGCCGAACGGACGCTGTTGCTCCATTCGCCGCTGGCCCGGGTGCATCGGGCGCGGGAGACCTTCGCGGTGCTGCGCCAGCGCATGGAGCATGCGGCGGCGAACGCGGTGCAGCGGACGCGTTCGCAACTGGGGCCGCTGTTGGCGCAATTGGACGCCTTGAGTCCGCTGGCGATCCTGTCGCGGGGCTATGCCCTGGCGTGGAAGCTGCCGGAGCGTGCGCTGGTGCGCGACGCGCGGCAGTTGCAGCCCGGCGACAGCGTGTATTTGAAGTTCGGCTCCGGCAGCGCCACCGCGGCCGTCGAAGAGGTAGCGGAAAACGGCCGCGAGGGGGCCATCGACCCGGCGGAAGAGGAGCGAGGACATGGCTGAGTGCAACTTCGAGAAGGATCTGGAGAAGCTCGAGAAGATCGTGGAGGCCCTCGAAGAGGGCGGCCTTTCCCTCGACGATTCGCTGAAGCAGTTCGAGTTGGGCATCAAGCTGGCCCGCCGCTGCGAGAAGACCCTCTCGGAAGCGGAGAAGAAGATCGAGGTCCTCACGAAGAAGGCCAACGGGGAGCTGGCGGCGGAGCCCTTCGACGAAGCGACCGCGGCGGAGATCCCGAGCCGGGCGCCGAAACGGAAGGCCCCGGTGGAAGAGGCCGGGGTGTCGGAGCAACTGCCGGTGGGCGGGCCGGACGACGAGGACGACGAAGAGGAGGAAGGGGAATTGCTCTTCTGATGTCGGTGCAGTCCTTCCTTCGCGAAAAAGCCGCCACGGTCGAGAGCGCCCTCCGGGATTATGTAACCCGGCTCGAGGGCATCCCGGATACCCTGCGGGAGGCCATGTCGTATAGCCTGTTCGCGGGCGGCAAGCGGCTGCGTCCGGGACTGGCGCTCGGGGCGGCGGAGATCGTGGGGGGCGACGATGCGCCGGCGCTACCGGCGGCCTGCGCCCTCGAGATGATCCACACCTACTCGCTGATCCACGACGACCTGCCGGCCATGGACGACGACGACCTGCGCCGGGGCAAGCCCACGTCTCACAAGGTATATGGCGAAGCCATCGCGATCCTGGCGGGCGACGCCCTGCTGACGCTGGCCTTCGAGGTGGTGGCCCGGGCGGGCGAC
>CAYVOE010000583.1:0-3026 GCA_964452795.1 uncultured Nitrospiraceae bacterium | reverse complement strand
CGTCATCGGCACCGACCGCGAGATCGTCATCCGCAAGTTCATCTCCGGCATGCCCGTGGCCTTCGAGGTCGCCAAAGGCCCCACCATCCTGTCCGCGGTCCTCATCGACGCCGACGACGACACCGGCCGCGCCCGCAGCATCCAACGCATCCAACGCACCCGGGACTGAGGGCCCAACCGTCGTAGGACTACGTAGCCTGCGCTCGATGGGCTCGTGAGCCATGCCGCTCTCCGTTGTAGGACCATGAGGACTGCACGTAAAGGGCTCATGTGAGATGGCCTCCCCACGTAGGATTACGAGGACTGCGCTCAACCCGCTTCTGAGCCATGCCGCTCCCCGTCATTGCGAGGAGCGGCCCTCGCGGAGTCCATATGGGAGGAGAGATGGCCTTTGGATCCGCCCGCACCGTCTGTGGGAGCCTATACAGAGCGACGCGGCAATCTCACATGAGCCTTTAACCTAAACCCGAAGGCATGCCACATGTGAGATTGCCGCGTCGCTCCTGTATGGGCGCCCGCCGAAAGCATGGACACGACCTAAGGTTGACCCTCCTCACCACTGTATCGCTGCAGGAGCTCGCTCCTCGCAATGACGGGGAGGCGGTACCTCGTGAATCCATCAAGCGCAGTCCTCGTAGTCATGCGACAGGCCCCCCACATGAGCCCTTTGGGCGCAATCCCATCAGTCCTACGCAGAGCGACGCGGCCCACACGAGCCCCGCGCAGTCCTCGCAGCCCTACGAGGGCTACGCGCCAGCCTGCGCTCCCCCCCGTCCGGTGTCCGTCCCCTACCGAAGCAGCCGCGCGTCCCCCCAGTTCGCATGGTCCGCACCGATCCCGTTGCCGCCGTCGCCGACGACCAGCTCGAGGCGCTGCACACCCGTCACATCGATGTCGACGGGCCGGGCCTCATCCGTCGCAGCCACAGGGCCGCTCTCCCAGACCTTCTCTCCGTCGGCCCAGACCTCGAACGTGACGGTGGCGTGGCTCCCGCTGTTGGCGCCGGCCCAGGCCTGAAAACGCCGGTACTCGCCCTTCAAGTCATAGACGATGCGCGACACCGCATGCGTCCCCAGCCCCCGCAGGAACCGTCGTCCGCCGATGTTGAGAAGCGTCTCGGTCACGCTGCGGTTGCGCTGAAGCTCGCCCCACCCCTGCGTCGCCGATACGGGTTCGAGCGCGTCGAGGTAGACGCCGTCGATGCGTTCAATCTCAACCGGACGGCGCTCGGTATCGGTCACCGAGTCCGCATCGATAGGCTCCTGCAAGGGCGCGGCGTCGAGCGAGATCAACTCCGGCGAAGGCAGGGCATTTGGATAGTCGGAGAAGCCGCCACCAGGCCGCGTCGCGTAGGCCCACACCGACACACCCGAACAACCGGCGCTCCCGGCCATGGACAGCGAAACCCGGTGCTCGCCCGCCGGCAGGTCGCCCTCGATGAACTGCCAGCGCTCGGTGCCCGCGGGAATGCTCGACGCGGCCCATCCGGCGTCGTTGCTGCCGCGACGCAAAGTCAGCTCCGCGCCGTCGACCTCGCAGCGGAGTTTTACGGGCCACGCCGGTGTCTCCATGCCTTCCAGCAGAATCAACAGCCGCGCATCCGTCTCTACCCGCACCCGAGCCTCGAGGTCCAACGCCAGCGTCGAGCTTCCCGGCAGGGTCAACGCCGTCCAGTCCGGGCCATGGGTCGGACCGTCCTTCTCGTACTCGACACGGGCCACCTTGGACTCAACGGACAGCACCTCGACCTGACCACCGACCCGCTCTTTCGCCTCGGGAATCCATTCGAGGGGCTGCTCCGCCTTGAACGAGAGCACGACGGTCTCGTAGGGCGCGAGCGGCACCTCGAGCACATCCCCGCGGGCAAGGTCGCGTCCGTACACCCGCGGTTCCGGGTAAAGGCTCACCGCCGACACGGCTCCCGGCGCTTCCGCCAGCCCCTCGTGTCCCCCTACCTTCACCGAGACCGTAGCGGGCGCGATCCACGGGTTGCGGAGCGCGACGAGGCCCTGCGTCCCGTTCCAGTGCGCGTAGCCGTAGGGCTCCCGCGGCATGGCCTCATCGTTGGTGAACCGGGGAACCCGGTCCTCCTGCCACGACGCCGGGAGGATCGGCTCCGTGTGCTCGAAGACGAGCGGGTTCTTCCGCGCCCAGTCGATGCAGGCCGCCAGCGCCTTCCATCGCCCGTCGTTCATGTACTTCGGGTTCACGTACATGGTCAGGAAGGCATGGCCCCGCAGAATGACGTCGACGGCGTCGTTCAGGAAGGGCTCGTCCGTCTGATGAATGAGTCCCAGCACCTCCTGCGCCACGATGGGCACATTGAGCCGGGCCGCTCCCTGAAGGTTGAAGTAGTCCCGGGCCGTGGTGTAGCTCTCGCGATAGACGGGGGCCGGCACGCGTCCGTGGGGCGCGTCGTCGCCGAAGGTGCCGATGACCGAGTTGACGTGGAAAAGCCACCAGGGACTGGGGTTCCATCCGAAGCAGGTGGCCTCGAGCCATACGTCCGGCACGGCCGCGTGCATGGCGTCGAACGCCGCGATGCCGCCCTCGGCGATGGCTTCCGACGAAAGAGGTCCCGCGGCGTGGCCGTGGTCGGTTACATTACAAGTCAGGAAGTAGCCGTCGAGCTTCACGTGGCGGATGCCGTACTCGGTGAGCATCTGGACCAGCCGGTCGCGAAAAGCACCGGCGTATTTGGGACCGCCGAGGCAGCACACACGGACCTGACCCTCGCCCCAGGGCAGGACCGTGGTCTCGTAGCCCTCCCCTTCCGCCCATTCGGTGTCCACGGCCGCGGGACTGTAGAAGCATGTGGGCGATATCCACAAGCCGAGGTGCGCATTCATCCGTTCGGTGGCACGCTGAATCGCGGAGAACCCCTGGGGAAAGCGCTCGCGGCTGATCTCCCAGAGGCTCTGGCTGTCCGACCACCCCAGGTCGATGGTGAACGTATCGAGGGCCACGCCATAGGGCTTGAAGAGGTTTTCCTCGAAGGAGGCCATGATTCCCAGGATCTCCCCCTC
>CAYVOE010000582.1:0-3052 GCA_964452795.1 uncultured Nitrospiraceae bacterium | reverse complement strand
TCAAGGTGACCATGCTGGGGTAGGCCCCGTGGACCTCGTCGACCTTCACGTTCTCGCTCCAGGTCCGGCACTCGTCGACGGAGTAGTGCAGGCTGGTCTGCGGAATGCGGTGGGCCAGCAGAATGACGCCCTCGGGGCTCCGGTGCAGGTAAGGGCAGTGCCCCGGGAATCCGATGGGCTCCGACACGCTCCAGGTCCGGCCGCCGTCTTCCGAGATCGAATAGCGCATGCTTTCCTTGGCGGTGCGCTGGGCGGCGTACAGGCGCCCGTCCTCGAGGACGATGACGTCGGTCTCGGCGTCGAGGCGCAGGCCGCCGTTGTCGATGATGACGGGTTCGCCCCAGGTCCGGCCGCCGTCTTCGGAGATGGTGACGGCGCCGTTGGCGTCGTCCGAGGTGGCCCGGTACAGCCCCAGGATGAGCCGGCCGTCTTCAAGCACGCGGATGGGCGAGCTGCAGTACAGGTCCCGGGAGATGAGGATGGGTTCCGACCAGGTCTCGCCTCCGTCGGAAGACTCGACGAGCCAGCTTCCCAGGCGTCCGTAGGGGCCTTCCTCCCCTTCCTCCGGAGACTTGAGAGAGAAGAAGTTGCAGAGGATGCGCCCGTCGGCGAGCTGGACCACCGAGGGGTCGCGGTCGTCGTGAGGTCCGTCGTAGACGGTCACGGCAGGCGTCCAGGTCTTGCCCTCGTCGGACGAGAAACAGGCCGAGACGCGTCCGCCCCGGGGATGGGCTTCGTCGGGCAGGGACACGTGCTTCCAACCCGCGTAGAAGACGCACATCAGCCGGCCGTCCTGCAGCCGGCACACGTCGGGAAAGGCCTCGTATGCCCCCGCACCCGCGTCCTCGCAGACGTGGATAAAGTCCTTCCCCTTCTCGAGTTCGAGCGGGGGCTCGGCCTCCTGGGCCGACGCCGACACCGCCGCCAGCACAACCGCCATACCGAAAAGTCGCTTCATGGGGTCATCCTCCTTCTGACGGCGGGCATTGTAGCCGCTCCGGACGCGGACCGCTACTGCTTCCCCATAAAACGGCGCGGCGGCGAAGCCGTTTCCGGTTCCGCCGCCGCGCAGGACTGTCGAGAGACGGGGCTTATACGCCCTGGAGTTCGACCTTGGCGCCCACGGCCTCGAGCTTGGCCTTGAGCTCGTTGGCCTCGTCGGGCGACACGTCTTCCTTGACGGGCTTCGGGGCGCCGTCGACGAGGTCCTTGGCTTCCTTGAGGCCCAGGCCGGTGATGGCGCGCACTTCCTTGATGACCTGGATCTTCTGGGCGCCGGCGTCGGCGAGGATGACGTTGAAAGCCGAGGGGGCTTCCGGCTCGGCGGCCGCAGCGGCGCCGCCGCCGGCGGGCATGGCGCCGCCCATCATGACGGGGGCCGCGGCGGTGACGCCAAACTTCTCTTCAATGGCCTTCACGAGCTCGCTGAGCTCGAGCACCGTCATGCCGGCGATCTGGTCGACGATAGCGTTCAAATCTGCCATGGGAATTCTGCTCCTGTATGCGTTCGGGGGGCGCGCTACGCGGCGGCTCCGCCCTCTTCCTTCTGTCTACGAACTTGATCCAACGCGTTGGCGAGGTTGCGCGGCAGCGCGTTGAGCACCTGGGCGAGGTTCTGCATGGGGGCGGCGAGGGTTCCGGCCACCTGGCCCAGCAGCACTTCGCGCGGCGGCAGGTCGGCCAGCCGCTCGAGCTCGGCGGGCCCCACCAGCTTCCCGGTGAGGATGCCGCCGTTCATGCCCACCGCGGGCACGTCTTTGGCGAAGTCACGGAACACCTTGGCGGGGGCCACGGGGTCGGTGGAGAAGGCCCACGCCGTGGGACCGTCCATGTAGCGGCCCGCGTCGGCCAGCCCCAGCTCGTCGAGGACGCGCTGGGCCAGGGTGTTCTTGTACACCTTGAGCTCGACGTCCTGGTCGCGCAGGCGCCGACGGAGTTCCGTGGCCTGGCCGGCGTTGATGCCCACGTACTTGGTCATCACCACCAGCCTGGCGTTCTGAATGCGTTCCTTGAGTTCGGCTACCGCTTCAAGCTTTTCGGGTTTCGGCAACGATTTCACCTCCTCTCCCATGCCGTTGAGACGATAAAAACACAAAAATCCCGCACGGTCCGGAGACGGTGCGGGACAAATCATTCGAAAGGCGATGATGGCTGTCGTGTCCGCGGTCTCGGCAGGCAACTTTAAGGCCTCGAAAGGCCACCGGCTGTCTTTGACCGTGCGAATGCCGCTCTTGCGGCAATCAACCGGCGAATTGTACCCCACGCCGCCGGAGGAATCAAGGACTTGTCGGCGCCGGGTACGAAAGGTACGAGCCGGGCCGTATTTTAGAGAGATTTTCCCGGATTCCCGTCGGCGACACGCCCGATTCTTGACACACGGCGGGGCGATGGTTGACACTTCGCAACGGCCGCGGGCATGGGCCCGTCGCGGCCCCTGTCATCCAATTCAGGGGAGGAGACTGCAATGACAGAACCTTTTGAGCCCGGCGCCGATCCGGGTGTCCCGCCGATCACGGACATGCCGGACAACGACTCCCGCATGTGGGCCATGATTGCGCACTTGAGCTCGCTGTTAGGCCTGTTGGGGATCCCCCTGGCGAACCTCATCGCACCGCTCATCGTCTGGCAAATCAAAAAGGATCAGCACCCGTTCATCGACGATCAGGGGAAGGAAGCCGTAAACTTCCAGATTACCGTGACGATAGCGTTGCTGGTGGCGGGTTTGCTGGTATGCCTGGGTATCGGCATCATCCTGCTTCCTGTCGTCGCCGTGGTGGCGGTGGTGTTTGCCGTTATCGCAGGAATCCAGGCCAATAAAGGCGTGGCCTACCGGTACCCCCTGACGATACGCATGATCAAGTAACGCGGCTTGGTAGAAATTGGCTGCAGCGGGCGCCGTAGGGCGCTTCGTGTCGAGCATTCCCCGGGCTCCCCTCTGCGAGGGAGATCCCGGGGAATGTCGTGTTTTGCGCCCCGCCGATCGCAGGACTACGACGACTGCGCTGGACGAGGCCGTGAGGTTGCCCCCACCCGTCATTGCGAGCCCCCAAGC
>CAYVOE010000581.1:0-3053 GCA_964452795.1 uncultured Nitrospiraceae bacterium | reverse complement strand
CTCGCAATGACGGGGAGGGGCAGGCTCACCGCCCCGTTATGCGCAGTCCTCATCGTCCTGTGGCGGGTGGGGTCATTGCGCAGGAGCGGGTTGGGCGCGGTCCTCATAATCCGACGACAGGTGTGGCACGGACGGCGATACCGGTAGGCTCGCGTCCAATGGATGGCCGGTATCCCTACGCATGCATCTCCTTCCGGGAATTTCCCCGGGCCCGCACCGCTCACGCCCTCCTCATGGCCATCTCCTCACGCCGTCGCCGGGCGCTCCGTGCGTCCCGCGTTGTTCCCGTTCTCGGTCTCGGGCGCCGGAGGACAGACCCACCGCAGGAACAACACACCGACCACCCCCGCGAGCAAGCTCGCGAGGAAGGTACCGATTCGAGCGTCGTCCAGATGCTGAGGCTCTCCCACGAAGGCGAGCTGGCTGATAAAAAGGGCCATCGTGAACCCGATCCCCGCCAGCCAGGTCATTCCATAGAGCATGCGCCACGTAACCCCCGTCGGCAGTTCAGCCAGACCCAGCCGCACGGCCAGCGCGCAACACCCCATGATCCCGATCTGTTTGCCCAGCAGGAGCCCCAGAATCACCCCCGGCGCCACCGATCGCGTCAGCGCTTCGCCCAGACCCGACCAGTTGATGTGCAGCCCCGAATTCGCGAAGGCGAAAAGAGGCATGATCAACAACATCGTAAACGGATGCAACTTCCGTTCGATCCGTTGAAGCGGTGCTTCCACATGATTGCATTCGTTGATCATATGCCGGATCAGGCTTTGCTGGCGGGCATTGACCTGCAAAGGCGTGTCCAGGTCGTCCGCTTGCCGGAACCGCTCGAGCAGCGTCTTCATTCTCTCGTTGAACAAAGGCGTTTCATAGGTGGCGTTGGCCGGGATGGTGAAGGCAATCAGCACGCCGGCCACGGTGGCGTGCACCCCGGACTCAAGAAACTCGAACCAAATCAAGACCCAGATGAGGACGTACAGCGGGGTCCAGCGGATCCCCACGAAATTCATCAGGAAGCTGAAGGCGATGAGCCCGTGCCCGATCAGTAGAGGACGCAACGACAGCCCTTCCGAATAGAAGAGGGCGATGACCAGCACCGAGCCCAGGTCGTCCACGATGGCCAGGGCGATCAGGAATACGCTAAGGCCCACCGGAACCCGCGAGCCCACCAGGCTGATGCAGCCGATGGCGAAGGCGATGTCGGTGGCCATCGGAATTCCCCAGCCGTCGAGCGTGGGCTTGCCGGCGTTGAGCAGGGCATAGATGAGGGCCGGGCACGCCATACCGCCAAAGGCCGCCACGGCCGGAAGCGTGGCGCGCCGAATCGAGGCCAGTTCGCCGGCCACGAGCTCGCGCTTGATCTCCAAGCCCATCAAGAAGAAGAAGATGGCCATCAGCCCTTCATTAATCCAGAAGTGGAGGTTTTGCTCGAAGGTCACTCCGTAGAGCTGAAACCCCCAGTGGGTGTCGAGAAAGCGGTGATAGGCCTCTTCATAGCCGAGATTCACCATCAGCATCGCCGCCAGGGCCGCCAGGAGCAGGAGGACCGCCGCCACCACGTCCTGGTGCAGGATCTCGGCGAGGAACGAGTTCTGGTCCACCGGGGGAGGAGTCTTGGGATTTCGCTTCCATCGAAGCATAGGCTACACTCCGGATAAAGGTTATGATGTTACCGGCTTAAACGAGCGCTCGATTGTCGCGCCCGGGTTGGAAGGCCGAGATTTCGTTCGCCGGGCCCCTCAAGCGCACGCGTTCGGCGGATCGGGCCCCGGAACGGGGCAAAGAATATCAGAGGGACGCCGGCTCGTCTACCCGGAACTTAACCGTTCTGTTCCCCGAGGCGTATTGCGGTCCGTCGCGGGTTCACGCGCTTGCAAATAAACCTCGCCTCGCGGTATGCTCCACCCCGTTTGAGTTGCGCGGCGGGCCCTGCGGGGGCCGTCGAACGGGCCGATAGCGCGACTCGAACGTGCGTCTGGTTTCCGGTTCGCTGCACTCTACATTCCGACGCGGGGATTCTCTCCCGGGAGGATGGTGTATGCTTCCGGTAGGGGGTGTCGTGCCCGGTTCGAGGCCTCCGGGCCAACGGTACGGCCCCCGGGCCATCGATGAACAAGGTGGGAAGACGTGGAGCTCGGGGCCGCAAGCAACCTGTGCTTATGGAGTTAGACCTATGGCAATGCTCGATTCTAAGACCGAAAAATCCCCCACGGTGGCGAAGCTGACCTTGGACGATAAGGACTACGAACTCCCCGTCCTGGTCGGAACGGAGGGCGAGGTCGGGATCGACATTCAAAACCTCCGCGCCAGGAGCGGCGCCATCACCCTCGACACCGGGTACGGAAACACCGGGTCCTGCATCAGTTCCATCACGTTCATCGACGGCGAGAAGGGCGTGCTTCGGTACCGCGGATATCCCATCGAACAGCTCGCGACCAATGCCCTGTTCTCCGAGGTCTGCTACCTGCTGATCTACGGCGAACTGCCCACGCGCGAACAGTTCGCCGCCTGGCGCCACGCCCTGACCACGAACACCCTCATCCACGAGGACATGCTGAAGTTCTTCGACGGATTCCCGCCGACCGCCCACCCCATGTCCATCCTGTCGGCCATGGTCGCCTCCCTCGAAGCCTACTACCCGGTCCGCGACGGCAACGAGGAAGACGTCAACCTCAACATGGTCCGCGTCCTCGCCAAGGCCAAGACCATCGCCGCCTACTCCTATAAGAAATCCCTGGGCGAACCCTTCGTTTATCCCAAGCGAGAGCTCAGTTATCCCGCCAACTTCCTGCGCATGATGTTCGCCACTCCGGCCGAGCCCTACGAGGTTCCCAAGGTCCTCGAGGACGCCCTCAACCTGCTCCTCATCGTCCATGCCGACCACGAGCAGAACTGCAGCACCTCCACCGTCCGCATGGTCGGCAGCAGCCGGGCCAGCCTCTACCATTCCGTATCCGCCGGCATCAGCGCCCTGTCCGGTCCGCTCCACGGCGGCGCCAACCAGGAAGTCATCGAGATGCTCGAGCGCATGCTCGCCGACGGCGGCGACTACA
>CAYVOE010000580.1:0-3056 GCA_964452795.1 uncultured Nitrospiraceae bacterium | reverse complement strand
TTCCATCTCCTCCCCGACGGCCTCGTCGACGGCCGCGATGTCGGCCTCCGTGGCAGACCCCGTTTCGAACAGCCACGCCGCGAAGACCCCTATGGGATCGCGCGCACGCCACAGCGCCTCTTCCTCGCGGGTCCGGTAGTTCGGCTTTTCGAACCGGGAATGGCCCTTGTGCCGATAGGTCAGGCACTCGAGAAGCGTCGGCCCTTCCCCCTGCCGGGCCCGCGCCACCGCCCGGCCCGCCGCGGCGTACACCGCCCGCAGATCGTTGCCGTCCACTCGCTCGCCCGGAACGCCGTATCCCGCCGCGCGCTGCCACAGCTCCTCGTTCGCCACGACCCGCGACAGCGCCGTCGAGAATCCGTAGAGATTGTTCTCGCACACGAAGATCGCCGGCAGCTTGTCGGCGGCGGCCATGTTGATCGATTCGTGGAACGAGCCCTCGTTGATGGCCCCGTCGCCGAAGAAGGCCACCGCCACCTGTTGCGTTCGGCGAAGCCGGGCCGACAGCGCGGCCCCCACCGCGAGGGGAATGCCTCCGCCCACGATCGCCACCGCGCCGAGCATGCCCACGCCGAATTCGGCCAGGTGCATCGAGCCCCCCATGCCGCGACAACTGCCCGTGTCTTTGGCGAAGAGTTCCGCCATCATGCGGTTGATGTCCGCGCCTTTCGCGATGCAGTGGCCGTGGCCGCGGTGCGTGCTCACCACGTAGTCGTCGGAGGACAAGTGGGCGCATACGCCGACGGCCACGGCTTCCTGCCCGTCGTATTGATGCAGCGCGCCCGGCATCGGTTCCGTCGAGAACAGGTAGAACACCTTCTCCTCGAAGGCCCGGATCTCGCGCATCCTGCGGTAAAGGGCGAGCCGGGTCGGCCCGTCGCACTCCTCCAGGGACGGAGGGAGCAGCGATGCCGAAGCCTCCATGAAACTTTGTTCCATAGCCCTAGTCCTCCGCCGGGTCGTCGTCGAGCAGCGCCACCAGCCGGAGCGGCGACGAATCCAATCCCTCCACGGGCAACGCCAGGGCGAGCAGGGTGAATCGCTCCACCGGCACCGCGTCGAGGTTGTTGGCAAACTCGATGATCGGGATCTGATGGTCCATGAGCAGTTGGTGGTTGGGCTGGTTGCGGGCGCCCTTGATCTCGATTCCCGAGGCGTCCGACCCGATGAGGTTGATGGCCTTCTCGAAGACCAGCCATTCCACGGCGTCGTAGGCGATGAAGGGCCGCACGTGGGACTCCGGCGTCCGGTACCGCGACGCGCAGCCGAGGTTGAACAGGACCGAGTCGCCCTGCCGGATTCGCTCGGATAGGGCCTCGAGTTCCGCCCGCGTCACAGCCTCGTTCGACCCTTTGTGACGAAAATCAAGCAGCACGCACGGACTGATCAGCCGTTCCAGGGGAAACCCGGCGGCGTCGAAGCCTTCCCGGTTATGATGGTAGGGAAACTCGATGTGGGTCCCGCAGTGGGAGCCCATGTGAAGGGTCTGGAGGATGTACCAGGTGTCGTCATCGACCTTGTACTCCGGATACAGGTCCGCCACCCGGTGCGTCTCCAGGCGAAGGCCGTACTCTTCCCGCCCGGGAATCATGGGGTGGGAAAGGTCGACGATCCGGCGGCGCGATCGCGCGGGGGACAGGTTCGGCGACGACAACGGAAGGCGGCTTGCGCGGATGTCCACGGGGTCCCCTCCTGATGAAGGCGGCGCGCGCACCGTGCCCGCGCCCGTGAAACATTGTTGCATAGGGCGCGGACCTCCGTCAAGCCTGCTACGTCCGGCGCCCTCCGTTCCTTCGATCCTCCGCGCCCTTCGAACGACGTTTCACTTTCGCCTTCTTCCGCGAGCGGGGCGAACCCTCGTCGCTCGGAGGGATCCGCACCGTCTCCTCCACCGCCCGGTTAACCCGCGCCGTGGCGTCCCGGTCGTCCATGCGATGCGCCGTCAACAGGTACAGGGCGTCGATGAGGGTGATCTGAGCCGCCCGAGACGACAGAGAGGCGGCACGTACCGTCGTCTCGGAGAAGGCGGTACACAACACGTGCTCGCCCCGCCGGGCCAGGGGGCTCAAGGGATAGTTGGTGATCGCAACGGTCTGTGCTCCCCGGTCCCGCGCCATCTCGAGGCATTTCACCGGCACCACGCTCCGGCCCGAGTGGGAGATGCCCACGACCAGATCCGAGGGCTCCACGAGCGCCGACCGAGCGAGCGCCAGGATCGGGTCCGCACAGGCCTCCGCGGCGATGGCCAGGTGGCAGAAACGCAGGGCGGCGTCCTGCGCCACGTGACCGGAGCTGCCCGTGCCGACAAAGAGCACGTGACGGGCGCGCCGGAAGCTCTCGGCGAGCAACGCGAAACGGTCCAGGTCGAGCCGGCGCAGCGTGTCCTCGAGACTTCGGCTGTTGGCGGCAAAGACCTTCCGCACCACGTCGCCTTCGGAATCCTCCGGCGACACCTCGTCGAACAGCCGCGTCGACCGCTCCGCCGTAAGCCGCGCCAGGTCTATCTTGAGCTCCCGCAAGTTGGCGTAGCCCAGCCTCCGGGCCAGCCGGCTTACCGTCGCGGTGCTCACGCCCACCTCTTCGGCCAACCGATATATGGACAGGTGAGGCACCTCGGCCATGTTCCGGCTGATGAAGGCGGCGACGGCCTTTTCCCCCTCGGGCAGGCTATCGAGTAGGGCCGCGATCTCCTGCGTGACGTCGCGGGCCCCCGCTGCTGCAACTCGATCCACAAGAGAACTCCTTCTGACGACGCTATAGCCGGCGGAAACCAAATCGCCGGTCCGCGTTCCGCGCCGCCCCCCCAGAGTAGTCGGACGCTCCACCCATTGTCATGTCCCGCCCATCCGCGCCGTCTCCTTTCCAAAGGGGACATATACGTGGCAATCCAGTTCAACCATTGGACGGGACCATCGCGGGATTGCCGTCTACCCTACCCGCCGCAGGACGACGAGGACTGCGCTGGACGGAGATGTGTGCCATTGCCTCCTCGCGTAGGACGACGAGGACTGCGCTCAACGGACTCATGAGCCCTACCCCTACCCGTCATTGCGAGG
>CAYVOE010000579.1:2293-3069 GCA_964452795.1 uncultured Nitrospiraceae bacterium | reverse complement strand
TCCTCGCCGCGGGCCTCGTGGGGCACGCCGATGACGGCCGCCTCGAGCACGTCGGGGTGGCCGTACAGGACCTCCTCGATCTCCCGCGGATAGATGTTCATCCCGCTGCAGATGATGAGGTCTTTCTTCCGATCCACGATGAAAAAGTAGCCTTCCTCGTCCATGTAGGCGAGGTCGCCCGTGTGGAACCAGCCGTTGACGATGGCCTCCTCGGTGGCGGCGGGCCTCTTGTAATAGCCCTTCATGACGTTGTGGCCGCGGATCACGATCTCCCCCACTTCTCCCGGCGGGGCGAAGGTGCCGTCCTCCCGCATCACCCGCATGTCGCAGCCCCAGATGGGCACGCCGATGGAGCCGGGCTTGCTCGGCCGCTCGAGGACGTTGAACGAAGCCACGGGACTGGTCTCCGACAGTCCGTATCCCTCGAGGATGCGCACGCCGAACTTGGCCTCGAACCGGTGAAGGATGTCCACCGCCAGGGCCGCGCCGCCCGACACGGCCATGCGGATCGACGACAGGTCGTAGCGCCCCGTGTCGCTGGCGCCCAGCATGAAGTAGTACATGGTCGGCACGGCGGCCACGAAGGTCACCCGGTCGCGCTCCACCACCCGGAGGGTCCGGTGCGTGTCGAAGGCGGGCATCATGGTCATGGTGGCCCCGGACAGGATGGAGGCGTTCTGAATCACCGTCTGGCCGAAGGAATGGAACAGGGGCAGGACCACCAGGGTGACGTCGTCCGGTCCGAGCCGAAGGATCCGGTCCCGGGTATAGAGGGC
>CAYVOE010000579.1:0-2283 GCA_964452795.1 uncultured Nitrospiraceae bacterium | reverse complement strand
CATGTTGAAATGGGACAGTTCGGCGCCCTTGGGGTTTCCCGTGGTGCCCGACGTGTAGAGGATGACGGCCGTGTCGTCGGGCATGGTCGGCACCACGTCGAAGTCCGGGGACGCGTTCTCCAGGAGCGCGTTGAGGTTCTGAGCGCCTTCGGGCGCCTCCTTGTAGTCCGGAGGCCCGACGGTCAGCAGGTGATTGCACGTCTCCACGCTTTGGAAGGCCTTGACGGCCTCCTCCTCCAGCGCCTTCCAGACGAGGAAGACCCGGGCGTCGCTGTCGTCGAGGTGATACGCGATCTCGGCGTTCTTCAAGAGCACGTTGAGCGGGACGACGGTGGCGCCGGCATAAAGAATCCCGAAGTAGACGGCGGTGAATTCGGGCACGTTGGGCAGCATGACGGCGACCTTGTCGCCCCGTTCCACGCCCAGATCGCGCAGCACGCCGGCCGTACGGCGGGCCATGGCCGCCAGCTCCGCATAGGACATGCGGCGATCGTCCAGTTTCGCCGCCGTCTTTTCGGCGAACTGCTCCGCCGAGATGTCGAGATAATGAGCCAGATTCAAGCTCATCCCTAACCCTCCCACCCATTTGAAACCGAGTTTGTCGCGCCCCCCGAGGGCCGAACAATTATAGGGATCGAAGAGCGTTACGCCAAGCCCGTGCTACAACGCGGATTCGGCGGAAGGAATTGGGGAACTTCGGGACTTCGGATCAGGTCCCGTCAGACGGGCGAGTCGCCGGGCTTGGCGCCGCGGCTCAGGATGCCGCCCCGCTTCTGGCTCAGGCTGATGCCCTGGAGCATCATGGCCAGTTCGTCGGGGTTGTCGGAGACGTTCATGGCGGTGTCGACGGCGATGAGCCGGCCTTTCAACAGGGCATAGAGGCTGTCGTTGAAGGTCTGCATGCCTTCCTCGCGCCCCTGCTGGATGGCGATCTCGATCTGGGCGACGCGGTTCTCGCGGATGAGTTTTCGGACCGCCGGCGTGCAGAAGGCCAGTTCGCACGCGGGCACGCGGCCGTTGCCGTCGGCGCGCGGGAGCAGGCGCTGGCACAGGATGGCCCGCAGGTTCAACGACAACTGGGAACGAATCTGGTCGTGCTGGTTCGACGGGAAGAGGTCGATGATGCGGTCGATGGTCTGCATCACGTTGGTGGTGTGAAGGGTGCTGAAGACGAGGTGGCCGGTTTCCGCCGCGCTGATGGCCGCCTGAAAGGTCTCGAGATCGCGCATCTCGCCCACGAGGATCACGTCGGGGTCCTGGCGCATGGCCGCCTTGAGCGCCTGCGAGAAGTTCTGCGTGTCGATGCTGATCTCGCGCTGGTTGATGACCGCCTTCTTGTCCTGGTGCAGGTACTCGATGGGGTCTTCAATCGTGACGATGTGGCATCGGCGGCGCTGGTTGATGCTGTCGATGATGGCGGCGAGGGTGGTCGACTTGCCGCTGCCGGTGGTGCCCGTGATCAAGACCAGCCCCCGGGCGAAGTCGGCGAAACGTTCCGCGCCCAGGGGCAGGTGAAGCTGTTCGAAATTCAGGATGCGGGTCTTGATGCGGCGCATGACGATCGAAATGGCGCCCCGCTGCCGGAATACGTTGACCCGGAACCGACCGACCCCCTTCTCGACATAGGCCAGGTCCACTTCGCCCCGTTTGGCGAAGCGGACCTTCTGTTTGGGATTGAGTATGAGCTTGGCCACGTCCTCGAGATCCGCGTCCCCGAGGTCGGCCCCTTCCTGGGGCTCCAGCGAACCGTCGATGCGCAAACAGGGCGGACGGCCGACCTTGAGATGGACGTCGGACGCGTCCTTCTGGACGGCCCGATGCAGGATCTTGTGGAAGTCGGCCTCTTTCATTCCTTCTTTCGTCTCTTGCGCATGAAGGCCGGGATCCCGAGATCCTCTTCGGCCTCGGCGCCCACGACGCGGCGCTCGGCATCGAGGTCCAGCTCGTTGGCCGGCCACAGGTACTCGATGTTGACGGGATCCGGTTCGGGGAAGGGCTCGGGTTCGGCCGCCCGCGCCACGGGTTCCGGCTCCGGCTCCGGTTCCGCCTCGAACGGCTCCTCCTCGTTCAGGAGGGGGCTGTCGAAGGAAAACTCGGGCTCGGGCAGGTCCACGGAGGTCCGGCTCACCTTGGGGAATCCGGCAGCGATGACCGTGACCTGAAGCTCGGGGCGCTCCTCCTCGTCGACCACGGCGCCGAAGATGATGTTGGCGTTCGAGTGGGCGGCTTTCTGCACCGTGCTGACGGCCTGCTGCACCTCGCGCATGCCGATGTCGCAGCCGC
>CAYVOE010000578.1:0-3080 GCA_964452795.1 uncultured Nitrospiraceae bacterium | reverse complement strand
GTGTATTCCCGAGTCTGATCGAGGAAGCGGCGGGTCTTGTCGCGGGCCGCGTCGATGACGCTGTCGGTGAGGCGGGTGAAAAAGGCCACCACCTCCACGTCCGTGTCGAGCCCGCGAAGCACCTGGATCGTCTGGGGCGCCAGATCGCGCCGGCCCTCCCGGGTGAGGTCCCAGTCGGCGTTCCAGTGGCTCGCGAAGGCATAGAGGATTACGCAAATGGCGAAGACCAGCACGCCCGATATGGCGCTGTTGAGGCCGTAGAGGGTCTTGCCGCGGCCGTAGGCCTCGGCCGTGGTGGCGATGCGCAGCAGGAGCCAGAGTATGGCGAAGGCCACGCCCAGTCCCAGCGGACCCAGGACGGCGGCCGTCGACAGATCCTCCTGCAACACCAGGATGTTCAGCGAGACGGCGATGCCCAGCAGGGCGAGAAAGCCCGCCAGGGTGCGCAGATACCGCATGCTACGCCCTCCACTTGCGCGCATCGAGGGCGCGGAACGTCAGAAAAAGGAAAAACGCGATGAACAACACATAATAGGCCACATCCTGCACGGCCAGGATGCCCTGGGCCATGTCCTTGGCGTGAGAGTCCAGCGGAAGCTGCTGCACCACCTGCCGGAACACGTCGTAGAGCCCCCCCACGATCGTGCGCAACCCCTCGGGCCAGTCGCCCGGCGCGGGATTGGCCTCGGGCAGCTTCTCGCCGAAGGAGCCCAGCACGTAGGACACGAAGAACACGCCGAAGGCCAGGGCCCCCGCCGTGACCGGCGCCGACGCCATGGACGAAATGAACAGGCCCACGCTCGAGAAGGCCGCGCCCATCAGGAATACGGTGAACAGCCCCAGGAGCAGCACCGCCGGCTCCACGTCCACGTAGTACCCGATGATCGCCAGGTACACGCAGAGGGTGCCCAGCAGGGTCGCCACCATGCACAGCGCCGCCAGGTATTTGCCGAACACGATGTCGCGGTCGCGCAGGGGGTGGGTGAACAACAGCTCGATGGTGCCCCGGTTCCGCTCCTCCGCCAGCAGGCGCATCACGATGAGGGGTCCGATGAACATCATCAGCACGCCGCAGAACACCAGGAAGGGGCTCAGGAAGGTCTCCTCGAAGTCCGGCACGCCCTGGTAGGCGTAGGCCGAGGGGGCCTGGGAAATGCGGGCGTAGGTGAGGAAGTAGCCCGTAAAGGCCAGCCCCGAGATGGCCGCGTAGGCCCCCAGGATCACGTAGCCCATGGGCGTCACAAAGTAGCTGATGAATTCGCGTTTGCACACGGCCACGATGTTTCTCATGCCGCGCCCTCCCGCTCTTCCGTCGAGATGGCTTCCACGAACACGTCCTCGAGCGTCCGCTCCCGCGGCTCCAGTCGACGCAGCCCCACGCCGGCCTCGACCACGGCCCGGGCCGCCTTCTCCCGGGCGCCCGGCTCCGGCGCGTGAACCAGGAATCCGCCGTCGCCGCGTTCGACCCGCCGCACCCCCGGCACCGCCTTAAGCGCCTGCTCCGCCTTGTCCAGCGACCCCGACACCTCGACGCGGAACTGGCCGCTCCGGCCTCCGGCCAGGTTGTCCAGCGCGTCCTGGGCCACCACCCGGCCCCGATGAATGATCACCACCCGCCGGCAGATCATGGCCACTTCCGGCAGGATGTGGGTGCTCAACAGGACCGTGTGCTCCGGGGCGAGCGACTGGATCATGCGGCGGATCTCGATGATCTGGCGCGGATCCAGGCCCACCGTCGGCTCGTCCAGGATCAGCACCGGCGGGTTGCCCAGGAGCGCCTGGGCCAGGCCCACCCGCTGCCGATAGCCTTTCGACAGGTTCCGGATGATTCGGTCCGCCACCTCGGACAATCCGCAGCGTTCCAGAGCCCGATCCGTCTCCTTGAGTCGGATTTCCCGGGGGATGCCCTTCACCTCGGCCACGTATTTCAGGAATTTGCGGACCCGCATCTCGGGATATAAAGGCACGTTTTCCGGGAGATAACCCACCCGGCGTTTCACTTCCACCGGCCGCTCCCGCACGTCAAACCCGTCGATCCGCGCCGTCCCGGCCGAGGGTGGCGCAAAACCCGTGAGGATCCGCATCGTTGTGGTCTTCCCGGCCCCGTTGGGACCCAGAAATCCCACGATTTCCCCGGCTTCGACACGAAACGAGACGTCTTGTATTGCCGGAAGGGCGCCGTAAAACTTGGTCAGCCCCTGCACTTCGATCATGTTTGGCCTCCGCCCCCTGGGAACATGCGGTTGAAAGGAACAACTACAAGGGGCTTGTAAACTCCTGACACTTGCCCTATACTGACCACAAGATGTTGTGGTTGGAAAGAAACGACATCACCCGGTAGTTTATGCCGGGCCCGCCGAACTTTCCTACCGAGAGTTGAATCCCCCCGAAGCGCGCGAAGTTCTCATACGTCCCTGTCAACAGAAGACTTACCCGCTCAGGTTCAAACCAGACGCCCGGTTGGCACGCCCCTTGCCTTGCCCCTGGCAGCGGCAGGGGACAGAAAGCGAGGCTATTATGGTTGTTCAGTGCTGTGCATGCAAACGCGTCCGGACCGAATCCGGATGGACCGAGGTCTCGGATCCTGAAGACGTGGCACGCCACGCCAGTCACGGGTATTGCCCGAGTTGCGTCGCAGAAGCCTACTCCGTCTTCTCCGCCCAACTCTCGCACCAGAAACTCCCTCCGGCGGCCTGAGCCGCTCTCCCTCCGGCGGCTTGCCCGCGGAATGAGGGGCCCCGGTCTGAAAGCGTCGTCAGCCCGGGGCCCGCGCCTTTTGGTGCCGATCCGCGGAGCCCGCGCCAGCATCGCTACGCCGAAAACGAGGGCATCCCGGAGCGGGTAGCCGCTGGCCAGCCCTCCAACCGACCTTCCCAGGACGCCACATTCCCGGCGCGTCAATCCGACCCACGATCCGACCCCTCCCGTATCACCCTTCGCCGCGAAAAGTTCCGCGAAAGGGACTACGCAGCAATTCCGCCCGACCAATGACCCGACCGTTCCGGGATCACCCTCCGCCCGTGAGGGAAATTCCCCGAAGGGGATACATACGTTAGCCCAGGGTCAGCGAGCGCCAGCGA
>CAYVOE010000577.1:0-3085 GCA_964452795.1 uncultured Nitrospiraceae bacterium | reverse complement strand
GCTAGCAAGGGTCTGGAGTTTGGAGCGGTGTACCTGCCGGCCATGGCGACGACCTACTTCCCGGTAGGCCGAAAGTGGGACCCGTGTCCGCCGCCGGAAGGCATGCTGCCGGAGAGCACGGCTAACGGCCACTTGGAAGAGGAGGAGTGCTTGTTTTTCGTCGCACTGTCCCGGGCGCGGGACTCCCTGTGTCTCTCTCGTGCCCTCCGCTACGGCAGCGTGAACCGTAAACCGTCTATGTTCTTCGACGCCCTTGCATCTGTCCTCCCCGACGGCTCGGGCAGCAAGGCGACTTGGCCATCCGCCGCCGATCGGGCGGTCGATCTGCCCCAGACTGTTCCCGCAGTGCCGCTGGAGATGCCCGAAGCGCGTCCTCCGACGTTCACCGTCGTGGAGCTCGACGTTTACCGTGAATGCGCCATGCGATATTACTACGAGTTCGTTTTGAAATTGAATGCAGGCCCAGAAGGGTCGGAGTACCTCCAGTACCACCGGGCCGTTCGGAAGGTGCTCCGGTGGATGTATGGGGAGCGGGCGAGCGGACGGGCTGTCGACGAGACGGCGGCTGCCGCCCAGCTGGAAGCGGCTTGGGCGGAGGGAGGCCCCACCGGCCACGCGTACGGCGATCTCTACAAGCAGCAGGCCGCCTGCATCATCCGGCAGGCTCTAGTGCAAGCAGACGACGGCGGTTTCGTGGAGCTGCAGCCCGACCTGGAAGCCGCTCTGGACCGGGCCATCGTGACGTTCCGCCCCGACGCAATCCGGACAAGCAGCGGCGACGGAGCGGGTCCCATTCTGATCCAACAGTGGAAGACGGGGAAGCCCACTTCCTCCGAGGCGGACCGGCACAAGTACGCTCTCTACCACAAAAAAGCCCGCGAGGCATACCCGGACGGCTATGTGCTACAGGCTGTTCACATCGCCACGGGAACGCTTGTCCCGCTCGCGACCACGGACAAGAAGATGGCGACGCGGATCTCCGACTACAACAAGGCGATAGAAGGAATCCTTTCCGGCGCGTTCGACCCATCTCCCGACGACCAGGTATGTCCGAAGTGTCCGTACTATCACATCTGCCCCTGCGGCCTCGCGTGAACGCGTCTTCGTAGCAAGCGTGGGCAACGGCCTGCAGAATCTCGGGCAAAAAAACGAATCCGATTTCCGGTTTCTCGTGCATCCGGCGAATGATGGTCTGAGCAGGCTAGAGTTGGTCTCGCTCCAGAGAGAGCGGCCTCCAGTTGGCCGCGTCTCCTATCAACCATCAAACGTGCCCTGGAGGGGGCGACGAGAAACATGGCGAACATCGAAATCTTTTTGCAGGGGGAGGGGAAAGGGGCGCAGGTCGTCGCGGTGCCCGAAGACGGCACCGTCAGTGATCTCTTGGCGGCGGCCTCTGCCGCCGGATTCCAGACGAAGGGAAACGGTGGCACGGATGCCGTTGTGCTGCTCGAAGACGCGGATGAGGAACTCGACCTCGACGCACCGCTCCGGACGGCGGGGGTGGGACACTACGCCCACGTCCACATCCACAGGAGCCGCCGGATCGACGTCACGGTGACGTACAACGGCATGCCGAAGTCGCACCGGTTCGGGCCCGGGGTCCGCGTCGGTCGGGTGCACGCGTGGGCGACGGATGCCTTCAAGCTCTCCGACGTAGACGCTACGGAGCACGCGCTCCAGATCTGCGGCACCGCAACCCGCCCGGATGAAGACGTCCACATCGGCACGCTTGCATCCTACCCGGCGGGTACGGTCTGCTTCGACCTCGTCCCCAAGAAGCGCGTGGAGGGCTGAGCATGTCGGGGCAGGCCACGCAGACCGAAATCGTCCGGCCCGATGAGCGAGCCTTCCGTGATCACGTAGAGGGCGCTGCGTTCAGGAGCGGTGTCGCACGTGGCCGCTGGCGCCTCGTCGATGTCCACTGGCCGCACGCGATCTTCGCCGTGAGCGCGGTGCCCCGGGAGGGGGCGCCCGACGAGTACGGCTTCCGGTTCAACCTGGCGGGCTACCCGCAACAGGCGCCCACAGCTCAGCCGTGGGACCTCGACCGTGGGGCCCCGCTGGCGCACTCCGACTGGCCCGGCGGCGGCGCCCAATCCAGGGTGGCGCTCGCATTCAATCCGGGCTGGAAGGGTGGGCAGGCGCTGTACCTCCCGTGCGATCGGGAAGCGCTGCCCGGCCACTCCGCCTGGCTCACGCTCCATCCCGACCTGCTCTGGACGCCGGATAAGACGATCACCTTTTTCCTTCAGATTATTTATGATCTCCTCCATTCGAGCGGGTATCGCGGCACTCGTCGCGCCTAACCATCGGCTCAGCTGTGCGCGAACGCTCTGGCACGCTGGCCTCCTTGAACTCCGGAAGCGGGGTGGTGGGCGTCGGGAGAGTGGGGCTTTCCTGCTGGGCACGTCGTCGGGCGGCCGACGCCGGGTCGAACGCTTCGCCTACTATGACGACCTCGACCCGGGCTGCCTTGACGGCGGCATCGTCGAATTCGATGGTGCCGGGTACGGCCCGTTGTGGCAGCTGTGTCGCGAGTCGGGGCTGCAGGTCGTTGCCGACGTGCACACGCACCCGGGCCGCGCCCGGCAGAGCGTGCTGGACCGCGACAACCCCATGATCGCTACGAAGGGGCACGTCGCGCTCATCGTGCCCGACTACGCGCAACACCCCTTTACGATGGAGGAGCTGGGCGTCTACGAGTACGAGGGGGCGCATGCGTGGACGGACCACTGCGGAGCCGGCGCCACGGATTTCTTCTACGTCGGACTGTTCGGATAAGCGAATTACGTATTTGGCCATTCACATGATGAGCATAGACATAGCAGACAGGCTGCACCGGTCGGTGAAGATGGCACTCGACTCGGGCGAGGCGCAGAGCATTGAGGACGCGGAGCGGATCTTCGGCGGCTACCGCCTTGCGCTGGAGGTGGGGCCGGAGGTGGCTGCCTCCCCGACCCTCCAAGCGGCCGTCCTCACGGCCGTCAACACCGGGCGGCGCTGCTTCCTCGGCGGCGTGGAGGTTGCGGGAGATGTCGGCGCGAGGCTCCTGGTGCCGTGGCGTTCGTGTTCCACCTTCGAGGAG
>CAYVOE010000576.1:0-3096 GCA_964452795.1 uncultured Nitrospiraceae bacterium | reverse complement strand
AGCAGGCCGAAGGTCAGTAGGACGTGGTTGCCCTCGACGCCGAACTTGTCCTTGTTGTAGCTGGGGTCCATGAAGGGAACATCGGGGATGCCGTGGTGAATGAGATCGATCTTTTCCTCGGGAACGTCGTAGATCTCGCGCAGGAATTCCCGGCCCCGCTCGCTCATGACCACGAGCCGGTCGGAAAGCTGGGCCAGTTCCACCATAACCTTGCGCTGGTTCTCGTCCGGTTCGCGCAGGACCGTGTGAAGGGTGGTCACCACGGGCGTGCGCAGGTCGTGCAGCAGGGCCAGGATGTGGCTGCCCGCCGGCCCGCCGAAGATGCCGAACTCGTGCTGCAGCGACACGATGTCGACGTCGTTGATGTTGAGAAAATCGGCGGCGCGCCGGTACGAAGCGATCTCCCGCTGAACCAGTTCGAACCGGACCCGGTTGGGGTATGCATAGCCGTTCTGCCGGTCGTTTACCGGAAGGGCCATGACCTGGGTCTGCGGAAACTGCGATGCCAGCGATTCGCAGACGTCCGTCGTAAAGGTGGCGATGCCGCATTGGCGCGGGATGTATCCCCCCACGACCGCAATGCGCTGTATGCCGGAGGGCGCGGATCGAGCCGCACCCGAATTCGTGTGAATGCCGTTATCCATGGAAGCTCCTATTTCTGCTGTAACCATAAAACTGCCTACAAACTCCCAGCATTGCCCACAGCCGAGAATAGGACATCTGAGTGTAACATTGGCGGCGACGCCAATCAAAGCCGGGAAGGCTCTATCCGATCCAAACCCCTTGGCCCCAATCGTTTATGCCGTCCTTTAGACCCTCCGGAACAAGGCCCGAAACGGCGCGGGAACAGTCTTCGACCGTTCCCGTATCGCGTGGGACCACAAAAGCCTCCGGCCGCGCCATCAAAGGTTTGACATTTCATCGTCGAGTTGAAATACTTGACACGGCACGGGAAAAGTCTTGTCTGGGGTCCTGGCGAATTCCGAAAACACGGGTTAACCACAGCATGAACAAAAGCAAAACGGCACGAATCCTGACCGTGACGGTCCTCGCCTTGTGCGTGGCCTTCACCGCGGTGGCGGAGAGCGAGTTCGGCAACCCGGAGGAGCCGGCGCTTCGGCCCTATAAGGGGTTGTGGCGCGGCATCAAAGCCTTCACCTTCAACGTTGTGCGCTCCATCGACTACGGGAACCGGAAGTTCCCGGGTCTGGGCATGGTCGAGATCGGCCGAGGCGTGCGCTACGGCGCCATCGAGCTGGCCTCGAGCACCTACACGGGCATGATGGGGTCGCGGCCGCGTCCGACGCGCGATTACGGCCGGCTGAACGAGTTCATCGACTCCGACATGCTCCTGCGGAACGCCGCCAATCTGGCCGGCGGCGCCGTCATCTGGAAGCCCATCGGCGGCGATTCGGCGAGCGAGATCGTCGCGGCCGCGGGCGTGTTCACCGCTCAGAAGGTCGTCGACAACTCGCCGGTCCTGTCCGAACGCGAAGCCCGGCTGTACCTCCAGGAGGTGCCTCGCTACACGGCCCAGCGGGAGTACCTCGGCCGACGCGCGGTGCCGCGCCGCACCAACGGCGACATCAACTTCGTGCGCAGGGCCCGGCAGCAGCGCGTGGTCGAGCCGGCCCCGCCGCCCGCCATCCCCCTGCCGCCCGGTACGGGTGAGATCCCGCCGCCGCTCGAGCCCGCCACCATCGAGCCCGGCATGCCCGTTCCGCTGCCGCCGTACACCCCGGCGGAGCCCGCTCCGTAGGACGGAGTCCGTCTTGCGGCGTTTCGAGCACTCCTCCATGCACATGAGACACGGTCCGGTTTCCGCTCCGGCTTGCGGGAGACGCAGGTCGTGAACGGTACCGGACCGAAGTTTTTTGCGGGACTCCTGACGCTCGCGGCGGTCCTCGCCCTGTTCCTGGAACTGGGGCGGATGGACGTGGTCTCGGACAACGAGGGCCAGCGGGCCGCTCCTCCCGCCGAGATGCTGCGTTCGGGCGACTACCTCGTCCCCACCATCAACGGCGAGACCTATCTGAACAAGCCGCCCCTGCTGTACTGGGCCATTGCGGGCGTTTACCGCGTCACGGGGCGCATCACCGCCTTCACGGCGCGGATCCCCACGGCCTTGTCGGCGGCGGCCCTGGTGCTGGCGGTATACCTCGCCTTCCGTAACAAGTTGGGCGAGCACGCCGCCCGGTGGGCCGCCCTGGCGCTGCTGGCGGCGCCGTTTCCGCTCCAACTGGCCCGCACCGCCGAGCTGGACGTGCCCCTGACGCTGGCCACGTTCCTTTCCATCATGGCCTATCGGGAGGCCTTCCTCTCCACCACGCCGGGCCGGGCGGCGGCTTACACCCTCGGGTCGGGCGTGGCCCTGGCGGCGGCCATCCTCCTGAAGGGGCCCGTACCGCTTCTCTTCCTCCTGGCGGCGTGGATGGCCCTTCTCGCCGTGCACGGAACCGCGCCGGAACAAGTGGTGCGCGCGGGGCTGCGGTGGACCGTCACGGCCGCCGCGATCTCGCTGCTCCTGATGGCGCTGCAACTGACCGGGATCGTGGTCCGGTTCCCCGTGGCGCTGACGGTGCTGGTGCTGGGTTGGCTGTACGTCGCCTGGCAACTGGGCGGTCCCCGGCGCGCGGCGTCGCTATGGCTACTGCTGGCCACCGTGGTTGTAGGCGCGGGACTCGCGGCGCCCTGGGGCGTCGCGGTGCTCAACCGCCTCGGCGGCGAATACATCGCCTCCCTCCTCCACAGCCAGGTGACCGAGCGCACCTATGTGGCCTCGGCCATCAACAGCGGCGATCCCACGTTTTACCTGCGCCAGCTCGTGGGCATGGTGGCACCCTGGAGCCTGTTGCTGCCCCTCCACTTTTCCCGGCGAAGCTTCTACGACCTGAACGACGCGTACCGGTTCACGGTGGCGGCGGGCTGGCTGAGCGTGGCCATCTTCTCGCTCATCGCCGGCAAAGAGACCGAGTACATCCTGCCGGCGGTGCCCCTGCTGCTGGGCGCCACGGGCGTACACCTGGCGCGCTACACGGAGGACCTCCTCCGCGGCGGGATGGAACGGTGGACGCGGATCTGGGTGAAGGCCCTCCT
>CAYVOE010000575.1:0-3099 GCA_964452795.1 uncultured Nitrospiraceae bacterium | reverse complement strand
AGGAACTGGTGGCGGCGCGGATCCGGTCCGTCATCGTGATCCCCATTGTGCTCTTCGACGCCAACGTGGGCTCGCTGTTTCTGCGGGGCGCCCGGCGTCGCGCCGGCTTCACCTCGCGCGAGGTCAGCTTCTGCGAGATCGTCGCGGAAGCCGCCGCCAACGCCCTGGAACGGGCCCATCTGTTCGAGCAGATCCAGCGCACCAACGAGCGGCTCGAGTTCCTGGCGGTCACCGACGGCCTTACCGGGCTTTATAACCACCGCTACTTCCGCAAGCGCCTGCAGGAAGAGTTCGACCGGGCGGTCCGCTATGGGCTGCCCCTGTCGTGCCTCATCTTCGACGTGGACAACTTCAAGCGGATCAACGACACCCACGGCCATCTCCAAGGCGACAGCATCCTGCGCGAGATGGCCCTGCGCATCGTTCGGGTGGTGCGCAAGAGCGACATCGTGGCCCGCTACGGCGGCGAGGAGTTCACCGTCATTCTTCCGCAGACGGGGATCGACGGGGCTCGGGTCGAAGCGGAACGCCTGCACCGCGAGCTGAGCGAAAAACCCTACTCGGGCATGCCCGAGGACCAGGCCGTGACGGTGAGCATCGGCGTCACCGGCCTCGATCACGAGAGCATGCTCGACAGCGACGCCCTGTTGCGCGCCGCCGACAGCGCGCTCTACGACGCCAAGAGACAAGGCAAGAACCGTGTAGTCGTCCGGAAACGGGAAGGAGAACCCTCGTGAGATTCATCGTACTGGCGCTGCTCGTCGCCGTGGCCGGCGGATGCCAGAGCGTCGTGCAGCCCTTCGTCAGCCTCAAGCCCGACTATACCAAGCTCCCCGCGGACACGCTCCGCGAGATTGCCCGCGAGATCGAGACCGCCGTGGCCGAGGGGAATCGGGATCCCCAGATCGCCGACCGCGACGGCATCGTCGTCAGCGACGACGTGGTGCGCCAGGCCATTCGGACCCGGGCCGCTCGAAACGAGCGCCTCAGCGAATTCCGCGCCACGGGATTCGCCTACGAGAAGCGCAACGGACTGGCCGAAGTGCGCACCGGCCGAGACTACCAGCGGGCCACCAGCCGCCGCGAGCGGGATCGCAACGCCCTGCTGGTGATGAGCGAGAACCAGGACCGGTGGGCCCTGTACGAAGGGATTCAGGATGCCAGTCGCCTCGCGCCCGCGGCCCTGCCTGCCATCCAGCGGATCTTCTATGAAGAGCGCATCAAGCTGCTGCCGCCGGGCCAGCCTTATGAAGACGACTCCGGCAACATTGTCACCAAGTAGACAAAGAAGAGAGGTCAAATCTTGCGGCTGTGGCCGAATTTCCACAGCGATTTTTCAGAGCCTTGATGAAGATGCGTGGCGGGGGGCCGAGCGGGTGTCGAATGGCCGATGACTGACAACCGATGACGGGTCTGGGGTGGAGAAGGGGACGGGCGGCGTCGCTGTTCGCCCTCGCGGCGTGCACGGCGCTGGCGGCGGCCTGTGCGTCGAAGTACTACCGTCCTACGGAAGAGATGAGGACCGCCAGCACCGGCAGCTACCAGTTGTCGGTGCAAAAGATCGGCCGTTTCGACGTCAACTTGAACTCGGGCGCGCCCATCTTCCGAAACGCGTACGCGGCGGTGTGGATCGACGGTCAGCCGGAACCTCGGGTGCTCGCGTTCGACGGGCGCCGTGGCACGCGCATCGAAGTGAATTCGCCCCTGGGCCAGGGACACGGGCTGCTGTACAAGGAGAAGGACGTCGAGGTCCTGATCCAGACCTTCCCGACCCAGCCCTTTCTGACCGTGCAGGCGGCCTACTACAATTCCGGCAAGGAACCCGTGCGGGTAAGGGCCCTGATGCCGTGGTGCGTCCGGTCGCCGGGCGGCGTCTACCTGGGGGCGGGCGCGGACCGAACGGTGATTCGCGAGAACGGCGGCGACGTGTCCGAACTTTGCGGAATCAGCCGAAGGGTTACCGACGGCCGTGCCCTGTCGCAATGGAATCTGGCCGCTCACAATCCGGAGTCGGGTCGGTCGCTCATTGCCGGATTCCTCACCCATCACCACGGATTCACCCGGATACGCATGGAGCGCTCGGACATGGCGCCGCCGGAAGCCTTCGACCGGTTCGCTGCCGAGTGCGTGTACGACCCGCCGCTGACGGTGGCTCCCGGGGGGGCGCTGAAGTCGGAGCTGCTCTACCTCGGCGTCACGGAGCGCGACCCGTTGGCGGGATTGGAACGGTACGGCCACGCCATGGCCGTGACCAACGGCATTCGGCGCGAAAGGCCTCCGGCGCCGAACGGGGGAGCGGTATCGAGTGCCGTCGCCGGCGAAATCGACGAGGGGCAACTGCTCGAGGCCCTCGATTTCTTCGACCGAAACCTCAAGCGTTACGGCTGGACCCATTTCGACATCGGCGACGCGTGGCAGCGCATGCCCGGTGATTGGGAGCCCGATCCCGTCCGGTTTTCTCGGGGATTGAAGTGGTTTGTCGACCGCGTGCACGAGCGCGGCATGACGGCGGGCCTCCGGGTCGAGGCCTTCCTCGTCGACCGCAACGCTCCCGTGGCCGCCGACCATCCGGAATGGCTTCGGATGCCGACGGATCCGGCTCGCGCCGGGATGGCCGAGGACGAACGCATCCTCGACATCACCGCGCCCGGTGCCTACGAGCATGTGCGCGAGCGGTTCGCCCGCATCGGCCGGGAGTGGGGCTTCGACGCGGTGAGCATCGGAGACTCCGTCAATCGGCTGGGCCAGGCCGAGTCCTATCACGACGCGGAAATGTCGCGGGTGGAGGTGATGCGCCGGGGACTGGAAGCCATCCGGGAAGGCCTCGGCCGCGACCGGTTCCTTCTAACCGGGCCGCCGGGGCCCGTCGCCGGGGTGTACGCCGACGGCATCCGCACGGGTTGCGAGACCGGCCGGCTCTGGCGAACTGCGTCCGACTCCGGACCCTGGGGCGCCGTGGACGCCCTCACTCAGGCCGCCGGGCTTTACTATTTCGCTCCCTACATGTGGAGCCCCGATCCCGGGGCCGTCTATCTCGGCGGCTCCGTACCGCCCGGATCGCCGCGTCTGACGCCGAGCCAAAGCCTTGCGTGGCTCACG
>CAYVOE010000574.1:0-3109 GCA_964452795.1 uncultured Nitrospiraceae bacterium | reverse complement strand
ATGACCAGTAGGCTGTTGTAGAGCCGGCCCTCCGCCCAATGGGCCGAACCGAGGATCACCGCGACCCCCTTGTCTGCGGCGTGGACCCGCACCGCCTCTTCGGCCGCCTCGACGCGTTCCGGCCCGAGGCCGTCGTAGTGGGCCCGGTCGGGCGCGTACCCGGTCAGACAGGCCTCGGGAAAGGCCACCACGTCCACCCCCTGGGCCGCCGCCTCGTCGATCCATTGTTTGACCTTGGCCGTGTTGGCCTCGAGGTCGAAACCGTTGAGGATTTGGTAGGCCGCCACGGTGAGGGTATCCCGCGTGGCGGGCGGCGCCTTGGGAAGCGGTGAAGCGCCTTTCGCGACGACGGGAAGCCCGAGGCCCGCGGCGACGCCGGTCCTGACGCCCGAAGAGAGAAAGCCGCGACGTGACAGGGGATTTCGCATCTCGATCCCTTCCGTTTCGGTTGAGCGTCGGGAGAGGACGCGGACGGTCCCGTGCAAGTTGTCTTTGAGCGGAGCCTGCATCTATACTCGAATTCTGCCAGTGCTGGCAGGGTTCTGCAACCTCTTCCGAGGCGACTCGGCCCCGTAACGCGGAGGGAGTAAGATGAGGTCGTTCCGGTTCCTGATGCTCGGTCCGGCCCTTGCCGTCGCCGGTTTCGCATGCGGCAGCCAGGAGGTGGAGGTCGACGTGCCGGCCGCATCCCCCATGGAGCAGGCCCCCCCGGGGGAAGCGATGCAGCAAGAGCGAGTCGACGAGCAACTGGAGATGCTGCGGCAGGGTCGGGAGCAGATGATGCAGGAGAACGCATCGGGAAACCCGGCCCCCTCGTCCTAGACACACCGCCCCGTGAACGGGCTCTGGACCTTCCGCCGTTGATTTGTGAATCGGCCCGAGCCGCGGCCTTTGATCCACGGCGCCGGGAAGACTAGAATCACGCGTTCTCCGAGAGCGGGCCGAATCAGGGCAAGTGCGAGCGGGCCATGGACAAGCGAGCGGCATTGGTGCGGGAGTTCCGGAATCATTTTCCCGAGCGGGGTGACCCCGGCCTGTGCCGAGCCCCGGGCCGGATCAACCTCATCGGCGAGCACACCGACTACAACGGATTGCCCGTTCTGCCCATGACCCTCGACCGGGAAATCCGCATCGCCTTTGCGCCGCGCGACGACGGCCTCGTGCGCATGCACAGCGTTCTCCCCGCATACCGGCCCGCGGAGTTCCGCAACGGCCCCGATATCCCGCCATCGCCCACCGGCGCCTGGGAGAATTACGGCAAGGCCGCCGTCCAATGCCTCAATCGCCGCTTTCAGCCCCGTCAGTTTCCCGGCCTCGACATGCTGGTCGACGGCGATATCCCCTCTGCGGCGGGGCTCAGCTCTTCTTCCGCCCTGGTGGTCGCCTGCGCCCTGGCCTATCTCCGGGCGCTGGGCAAGCGCCTCGGCCCCGACATCTCCCGACTGGAGCTCGCCGCGCGCCTGGCCGAAGGCGAACACTACGTAGGCACCCAGGGCGGCGGCATGGACCAGGCCATCATCCTCCTCGGCGGCGAGGGGGTGGCCTGCAAGATCGACTTTTTCCCCCTGCGCGTGGAGCCGGTGCCCCTGCCGGACGACCACGTGTTCGTGGGTTGCCACTCGCTGGTCCAGGCCCGCAAGACAGGCGAAGCCCTGCACCGCTACAACGCGGGCCCCGTGTTGTGCCGCCTCATCCGCGCCCTGGTCGAACGTCAAGCTCAGCGCGATTTCGGCGAGGAGGTCACCATCGATCGCCTGGGCGACCTGTGGCAGGGCCATCTCTGCCTCACCGACGCGGAAGTGGAGTCTCTCTTCGAGCGCACCTTTGCCACCGAGACCCTGACCCTCGAGGAGGCCGCCCGCGCCCTCGACCTCGAGCCGAGCGAAATTCGTCGGCGATGGCTGGGCGACCTGCGCGAGCCCGAGGGAGGGTTCCGGCTGCGGGCCCGGGCCCGTCACCTCCTGACCGAGAACCGGCGCGTCGAACACGCCCGCGACGCCTTGCTCGCCCGCGACCCGGAGTCGTTCGGCGCCCTCATGGACGAATCGCACCGCAGCTGCGCCGACGATTACGAGATCAGTTGTCCCGAGCTCGATACCCTGGTGGAGGTGACGCGTCGGGCCGGAGCGCGAGGCGCCCGCCTGACGGGAGCGGGGTTTGGGGGGTATACGGTGAACCTGGTGCCTCGGGCGCGGTACGAAGAGTTCGCGCGCCGCGTCGAAGAAGAGTACTATTGTCTCCAGAGGAGTGAACCGCCCTCCGACAACGGTCGGCTGCATATTTTCGCCGCCCGGGCGGGCGCGGCGGCCGGTTACATGGAATAGCGCATTCCGCGGAAATCTCTGCGCCCTGCGGTGCGCGGGAGCGGGCATTCCGGCCGCCCCGACCCCGGATGAACCCTTGTTTTTGCTAGGGATAATCCCTTACAATGCAACAAGTTGCAACCAAGAGAACGGCGTCGGGGCCGCGGGAGCTCCGGAAGCGCGACGGGGAGGGATCGACTACGCATAAAGAGTTGCCGTAAAAGGGTTTATGCACATTTAGCACTTTGACACCCACTCAGGAACGTGGTACCGTAAAGGCGTATGTGGGAAACCACTTACATGCTCCCGGCTAGCCGGGCTCGCGGTGAGGAGCGCACGATGAATTGCCCGAGTCACCCGCGCAGCGAAGTTGTCGGTTATTGTAGCGTTTGTGGGACCTTTGGATGCGCTGAGTGTGTTACGCGTTACCAAGGCGAACTCTACTGCCTGCGGCATTATCGGGCCGCGGTGCAGCAGACTGAGGCACAAAAGAAACAGGATGACGGAAGACGGCGGACCCGCCAGCGACTGGTGGTGCGGTACGCCGACGGGCGGCTGGCCTACGGATACTGCCTCGCGCTCAACCCGAAGGACAACACCTTCTACCTCGAGGCCGTAGACGCCAAGACCCACGTCGCCACCGGCGAGAGCAAGCAAATCAAATTTGCCGATCTCAAGGCCGTGTTCTTTGTGAAGAGTTTCGACGGTAACTTCGACAAGACGGTGAAGTACCGCGAATGGACCCCGGAAGGCAACGAATTGGTGGTCGTATTCAACGACGGAGAAGTCGTGCGGGGCCACTCCCT
>CAYVOE010000573.1:0-3113 GCA_964452795.1 uncultured Nitrospiraceae bacterium | reverse complement strand
CGTCGTGGGGCAGGCCCGAGTCGCGGTGGGCGTTTTCGCCGGCAGGCGGTCCGGCGGCGTTGTCGCGGTCGTCTTCTTCTTCGCGGCCGGCCTCGTGCGGTTTCTTGCTTCCCGATTTCTGCGGCCGGATGTCGTCGCGGTCCTGAGCCATGATCGATGTCTCCTCGACGGGGCGCGGCGTGCGCCCGTCTGAAAGAAAAAGGGCCTGCCGGATGGCATTGGCCTACCCGGCAGACCCCTCGTCGCGCGTATACAGGGGACTGCATTGTCCCACAGGGATCGTACCCGGCAAAGGCCGAATGCGCAAGGGGCCGAGGGTTGCTCGCGCGCGGGGGATGCAATAGACTCATGGGGCTTACGTGGACGGTCTCCGCGCGGCGCGGGGAACGGTCAACCCTGGAAGTCGAGGACGGCGTGGCCCGCCGTTTCCCGCTTGGGATCGTTCGTTCTCCGGCCGGGCGGTTTGGCGAGGCGTTGGGGAAGAGGAGCAAGAGCAGTCATGGCGCACACGATGGATCGGCGGGGATTTCTCAAGGCGGGTTCGGGCGCGGGCGCGGCGGCGTTGACGGCAGGCGCATTTGCGTCGAGCGCGCCGGCGGCGGCGGCCGACGAGCCGCGATACCAGGACGGGACGAGCCTCTGGCCGCTGTGTCTCAACACCAGCACCATCATGCCCTCGCCGCTCAACGTGAAGATCGACGCCGCCGTGGAGGCGGGTTACGACGCCATCGAGCTGTGGATCAACGAGCTCGAGGAACACGAGAAGGCCGGCGGCAGCCTCGAAGAGCTGGGGGCGGAGATCCGGGAACGGGGCCTCTTCGTGATCAACGTCATCGGCCTGTGGAGCGGCATCCCCTCCACCCCGACGGAGTGGGAGGAGAACCTGCCGGCCACGCGGGAACGGTTGCGCCGGATATCCGCCGTGGGCTCGAAGCACGCCGCGGCCATTCCGCCGTCGGAAGTCGAGAACTTCGACCTGCGCTGGGGCGCCGCCCGCTACAAGGACCTGCTCAAGATGGCCCGGGAGGAGTACAACGTGATCCCGGCGGTCGAGTTCGTGGGCTTCTTCAAGAGCGTGTTCCGCCTCGGCCAGGCCGCCGCCATCGCCCTCGACGCCGACGAAGCCGACGCCCGCATCATCCCCGACACCTTCCACCTGTACCGGGGCGGGTCCGGCTTCAGCGGGTTGAAGCACCTGCGGGGCGATTTCATCGCCAACTTCCACTGGAACGACGTGCCGGCGGAACCCGCGCGGGAACAGCTCGGCGACGAGCACCGCGTCTACCCCGGCGACGGCATGCTGCCGCTGACGCAGGCCCTGGCGGATCTGCGGACCATCGGCTACCGCGGACCCCTTTCGCTGGAGCTGTTCTACCGCGAGTACTGGGAGATGGACCCGAAAGAGGTGGCCCGGGCCGGCCTGCAGAAGATGCGCGACGTCATCGCCGCCGTGCCGGCCTCCGCCTGAGGCCGGCGGGCGAGAGGCTGCTCGCCGGAGATCATCGGTCCAGGGTTTCCGTGGGCACCAGCGTTCCGGGCCGGGGCGGAACGTGGACGTGGCACGCCGCGAGATGGTCCGGCCGGCCCGGATAGACCTCGAGCAGGACCTGTTCGTCGGTTCGGCAGGGCGCGATGCAGTCCGGGCAGCGGGTGTGGAACAGGCAGCCCGGAGGCGGGTGGATGGGGCTCGGAATGTCGCCGCCGAGGATGATGCGCTCGCGTTTGAGCGACGGGTCGGGCATGGGCACGGCCGACATGAGGGCCTTGGTGTAGGGATGGGCGGGCTCGGCGAAGACGGCGTCGACGGGCCCGATCTCCATGATGCGGCCGAGGTACATGACCGCCACCTGGTCGGCGATGTGTCGGATCACGCTGAGGTCGTGGCCGATGAACAGGTAGGTGAGACCGAGTCTGTCCTGGAGATCCTCCAATAGATTGAGGATCTGGGCCTGGATCGACACGTCGAGGGCCGACACGGGCTCGTCGGCCACGATGAGGTCGGGCTCGACGGCGAGGGCGCGGGCGATGCCGATGCGCTGGCGCTGGCCTCCGCTGAACTCGTGGGGATAGCGGTCGGCGACGTCGGCGGGCAGCCCCACCAGCTCGAGCAGCTCGGCGACGCGGTCGCGCCGTTCGCTCTTGGGACGGGTCTGATGGGCGCCGATGGCCTCGGCCAGCATGCCGTAGACGGTCATGCGCGGGTTCAATGAGCCGTAGGGATCCTGGAAGATCAACTGCATCCGGCGCCGGAGCCGCCGCAATTCGCCGCCGTCGAGATGGGTGATGTCCTGGCCGTCGAAGACGATGCGTCCCGACGTGGGCTCGAGGAGCCGCAGGAGGAGGCGTCCCGCCGTGGTCTTGCCGCTGCCGCTTTCGCCCACCAGCGCCAGGGTCTGTCCCCGGGGGATGGTGAAGGAGATGCCGTCGACGGCGCGGACCCGGCCGGACACGCGCGAGAACACGCCCTTGCGAATGGGAAAGTGTTTGACGAGGTCCTCGACGACCACCAGAGGGTCGCGGGAATCGGGGGTGCGGTCGCTCACTGGAAGGCCTCCTCGGCGTCGGGGATGCCCAGGGGCCGTCCGACGGAATCCATGTACTCGCGGTCGTAGAGCCAGCATTTGACCGTGTGGTTCGGGCCCGCCTCGAGCATGGGCGGCTCCTTCTCCGACGGCACGAGGTCGGCGAAGGGGCAGCGCGTGCGGAAGCGGCATCCCGTGGGGAAGTGGGTGGCGGGCGGCACGCTCCCGGGGATGCTGGCCAGCCGTTCGTGCTCGCCCGACAGCCGCGGCAGCGACTTGAACAGCCCCAGCGTGTAGGGGTGCTTCGGGTGGGCGAACAGTTCCTCGACGGGCGCCTGCTCGATGATCTGGCCTGCGTACATGATGGCCACCTCGTGGGCGTTCTCGGCCACGATGCCCAGGTCGTGCGTGATCAGGAGCATGGACATGCCCGTGTCTTCCTGGAGCGACCGGAGCAGCTCGAGGATCTGGGCCTGGATGGTGACGTCGAGGGCCGTGGTGGGCTCGTCGGCGATGAGCAGCCTGGGCTCGCAGGCCAGGGCCATGGCGATCATGGCCCGCTGGCGCATGCCCCCGGACATCTGGTGGGGG
>CAYVOE010000572.1:0-3117 GCA_964452795.1 uncultured Nitrospiraceae bacterium | reverse complement strand
GGAGGCGCTGCAGAAGGCCACCCGCGAGCTGCTGCTGGCGGGGGTCCGGTTCGACGAGCAATCCCGGCGGGCGCATCGAGAATTGCACCAGTTGCGGATCCTCCACGAGTTTAACGGCCGCATGCGCCCCCGTCAGAGCCTTCGAGACGTGGTGGACCATTTCGTAGACGCGCTGCGGCGGGGCCTGGGGCTTTCGAACGGCGCCTGCATCGTCGCCGACGCCCGGGAACGCCTCCTGCTGGGCAAGCGATGGCGCGACCTCGACGAGCGGCCTCGAGACCTCCAGGTGAGCCTCGAGCCGGGAGCGGGGGGGACCGACCTGGTCGACCCCTGGCTGATGCGGAGCCTGCACGAGCTGGCGTTCAAACGGAACGACAAGGGTTGGGTCGGGGCCACGGTGGCGGCGCCGGTCCAGCGCGACCGCTACCTCGTGGTGCCCATGCGCGCCGAGGGCCGTACCCTGGGCCACGTCGTCGTCGAGACGCCTCCCGACGGGACGGCCCCGGGCGACATGCCGGGACTGACCCTGTTTGCCGAGGCGGGCGCCCGGGCCGTGGCGCGGCAGCGCGCCGAGATGGCCCTCGAGGAGCGGACCGAAGACCTGGCGGCGGCCCTGTGGAAGAAGGAGATCGCCTTCAAGAAGGAGCTCCAGGCGGAGCGCACGAACAGCGAGGCCAACGTGGCGGCGGGCGCCGCCCACGCCCTGAGCCGGTACCTCGCGGATATCACCCTCCAGGCTCAGCGCCTCCTGCACCGCCGCCGGGGCGACGAAGACGCGGAGCCGCTGGGGGCCATCGTGCGCCAGAGCCGGCAGGCCCACAAGGTATTGGAGGACCTCATCGCCTTCGCGCGGACGCCGCTGCCGAAACTCGAGCCCATCCTCATTCACTTCGTGCTGCACCAGTTGGTGGCCCAGCACCGGGATCGGCTGGAATCGGAAAACATCCACGTCGTGGAGAAATACGCCGAGGGCCTGCCCCGCGTGATGGTGGACCGCCACCAGGTGGTCCAGGCCGTCACGGAACTGATCAAGAACGCCGAAGACGCCATGCGGCCCCAGGGGGGCGGCATGATCACCGTCGAGACCGCCGCCTCGCCCGACCGGCGCTACGTCACCATCGCCATCGCCGACACGGGCCCCGGCATTCCCGCCGGGATTCGCGACCGCGTCTACGAACCCTTCTTTACCACCCACGACGCGCGGGACCGGCTCGGGCTGGGGCTGCCCCTGTGCCACCGGATCGTCGAAAAGCACCGCGGAATCCTCGAGCTCGAGGCCGACGAGGGCCGGGGCGCCCGGTTCGTCCTGACCTTCCCGAGCACGGTGCACCTGAGCGCGCAGCGGACGCAGCCCGCCCCGGCGGAACCGGTCGAGAAGGAAGAGCACCTGCCCCTCGACGCGCCCACCATCCTCATCGTGGACGACGAGGAGCAGCTCTGCCGGGCCCTGCGCGACCACCTGCGCAACCGCGGATACCGGGTCGAAACCGCCGGCGACGGCCTCGCCGCCCTGGGCATCATCTCCACCACGCCCGTCGATCTCGTCCTGCTCGACATGTACATGCCCACCCGCGACGGCCTTTCGGTCCTGTCGGAGCTCCACGAGCGGTTCTCGTCGGTGCCCGTCATCGTCATGACGGGTATGGCGGAGCCGGAGGAAGTGGAAAACGCCCTTCGCCTGGGTGCCCGGTCCTGCCTCAGCAAACCCTTCGAGACCGAACACCTTCTCGAGGAAATCGAGATGGTCCTGTCGAAGCGGCCTCGGAAACTCCCCTGATTTCCTCGTGGTTGGCGGGTCAGGCGGGGACGATCTGGACCCAGACCTTGCGGGTGCGGGGACCGTCGAACTCGCAGAAATAGAGCGACTGCCACGTGCCGAACCGGAGGCGACCGTCCTCGATCAACACCTGCTGGCTGAAGCCCATCATGCTCGCCTTGACGTGGGCGGCGCTGTTGCCTTCCGCGTGGGCGTAGCCGGCCTCCCAGGGCACCGTGCGCTCGAGCGCCGCCTTCATGTCTCGCACCACATGGGGGTCGGCATTCTCGTTGATGGTGATGCCGGCGGTGGTGTGGGGGACGAACACGTGACAGACGCCGCGCCGCACGCCCGACTCCGTGACGATGCGCTGGACCTGGGCATCGATGTTGACGAAGTCGGTGCGGTCGGAAGTGCGCAGGGTGAATTCGAACATGGCTCAGAACTCCAGGGATCGCAGGTGCCGTAGTCCAAGGTACAGGGGCAGAATCATGGCCGTCGCGCTGAGGACGGTGATGAAGGCGAGGGCGGCGCCCAGGTTCATGGTCATGGCCTCGGGAGGAACGAAGGCCCCGCGCAGGGCCCGCCACAACAGGAAAGCCGTCAACACCCCCAGAACGACGAGGATGTAGGCCATGCTCAACAGGAAATTGAGGGTTCCTCCCATCCCCGACACGATGCGGGCGGGGTTGTCCTCGTGGAAATTGGGGTAGAGGGCCCCGAGCCCCACGGCCAGGCCCGACAGGGCGAGGTTGGTCAGGACGATGGTGTAGACCGACAGGGCGAAGGGGAGGGGTTCGAGGTTCAATACCCGCCCCGACAGCACGATGAGCCCCAGGGTGAAGGCCATGCAGGTGGTGACGCTGAGCCCGAACTTCTGCCACACGAGTTGGCGGAAGGTGAGGGGGGCGAGGCCGATGACCCAGAAGCGGCGTCCCTCGAGGCTGATGAGGGGGAAGACGAACCGGCTCGTGAGGGTGGCCAGGATGAGGGTGCACGCGGCGAGATTGAGGCTGGCGATCCAGGTGCGCCACACGGCCCCTTCGTCTTCAAACCCGCGGTTCTTCAGACTGGCGATGTAGAAGGCCATGAGCCCGAAGAAGATCACGAACTGGGACCACTGGGTTGCGTCGCGCCAGAACAGCTTGATGTCCTTGGCCACCAGGGAGCGGATCGGCTCGGGGAGGGGCCGGAGGAAGCCGTCGAGACGCCCGAGCAGCCCTCGGCCCGCCGGCTTGATCCGCGCCTTGCCTTCTCCGGTTCGGGCGGACCAGCCTGGATGGAACTCCCGGGCGGCGGTTTCGGCGGCCAGCCAGGTGTTCATCAGGGCGTTGTAGAGGATCAGGAGGATTTTAAACACT
>CAYVOE010000571.1:0-3122 GCA_964452795.1 uncultured Nitrospiraceae bacterium | reverse complement strand
AGATGTTCTATCAGAACGCCGTGGCCGACGAGGACCGCTTCCGGAATTCGAGGTTCTGGTGCGTCAAGACCCAGGAAGTCATCGGACCCGACGGACGAATCGTCGGGCGAAAGGAATGCTCCGCCGAACGCCCTTGTTTCTCGGAATAGCACACAGTTACGGTGAAAAGTCGTTCCGCAGCAACGGGTGATCCCAGGAGGTTCCCATGAGACTTGTGGGCTTGTGTCTCGCCGCCGTCCTCGCGGCCCTGCCCGCGACGGCCGTGCCGCCGTCCGGACACCAGATCAGCGGTTCCTATCTTGAAGCGCGCACCTGCGACGTATACACCGGCGCCTGCGTGGCCAACAGCGAAATGGGTCTCACCGGCAAACAGGCCCTCCTGGCCTGGGTCGTCGATGAAGGGACCTGGAACGGCGTATCGCTGGACGGGTTGGCGGTGATTGCCGCCGTTCGCGCCCACGGCACGCTCGACGACCTGCGCACCGACGCCGGGCCCATCAAGGCCGTCCTCGTGGTGGACGCCGATGCCGATGCCGCCCAGCGCGACGCCCTCGTCGACATGGCCCGGACCCTCGGCGGCGACCTCGTTCGCGACGTGGTCGACGTGAAGTCCGCCGCCATCGACGCCACCGTAGGCGTCTGCGCCGACAACGGCTGCGCATCGGTCAAGGCCGAAGGGCTCATCGAAATCTCGACGCGCTGCCTCGGCGGCAAAGATCACCTCTGCGGCAACGAGGAGGTGTACTACCCGCCCCTGACCGAGGTGGACGGCGCCACGCCGGCCTTCACGCGCGTGGCCCGGTACGCCGGCGACGGCCTCGGCCTGACCTGGCAGGACGCGGGCAGCCGCAGCGCCTTCCTCGCCACCTTCACCCGATAGCCTTCCGACAATCTTTTCGAGGCTCGGGAGCGGCCGATTCCGCCGCTTCCGGGCCTTTGTGCTTTTTCACGCGGCATCCTTCCTCGTAATCGGGAACTTTCCCCGCTTTCCGAGACTTCTTACTTCTCGATGAACATGCCGGCGGGCCGGTGTCCGTCGGGAATCGCGCAAGACTTTTTTCCGGGCCCTGTGTTATGCTTGCTCACTTGCGGCACGCGGGGCCCGGGGGACGGTCGGGCGGGACGGGAGACAACCAGACGTGGAAGGGATGCCATGAGCGCAACGCATGTGGCCGTCCTGATGGGCGGCATGAGTTCGGAGCACGACGTTTCGCTGCGGAGCGGCGCCAATGCGGCCCACGCCCTCGAGGAAAAGGGCTACCGAGTCACTCCCGTCACCATCACGCGGGACGGGAAATGGCGGTTCCCGGGCACGCCGGCGGTGAACCTCGGCGAGGGCGTCGCGCGGCTCCTCGGCGAGAGCATCGACTGCGTATTTATCGCGCTCCACGGCCCCTTCGGCGAAGACGGCCGCATCCAGGGCCTCCTCGACCTCGCGGGGCTTGCCTACACGGGATCGGGCCACGCCGCCAGCGCCGTCGCCATGGACAAGATTCGGGCCAAGGCCGTCGCGGAAAGCGCGGGCGTGCCCGTGGCGCGCCAGCTCGTGATTCGCGCCGCCGACGCCCGCACCCCCGACACCCTCGTCCGGCGCGTGGAAGCCGAATTGGGATTTCCCTGCGTGCTGAAGAGCCCCTGCCAGGGGTCGAGCCTCGGCATGGCCATTCCGAAAGACGCCGCCGAGTTCCGCCAGGCCCTTCCCGGGCTGTTCGAGCTCGACGCCGTGGTCATGGCCGAGCCGTTCCTTTCCGGGGTGGAAGTGACCTGCGGCGTCCTCGACGTGGACCGGGAAGGCCCTCGCGCCCTTCCCGTCACCGAGATCCGGCCCGAGTCGTCCGAGTTCTTCGACTACCACGCGAAGTACACCCCCGGCGCCACCCGCGAGATCACCCCCGCGGAGATCCCGCTGGAAGCCACCGCCCGCGTGCAGGAACTGGCCGAGCGGGTGCACCGCGCCATCGGCTGCCGGGGCTTCAGCCGGAGCGACTTCATCCTCATCGACGGGAACCCCGTGTGGCTCGAGGTCAACACCATCCCCGGCCTGACCGAGACTTCGTTGCTGCCGCAGGCCGCCGCGGCCGCGGGCATCGGTTTCGCGGACTTGACGGAGTTGATGGTCGAGGCCGCCCTCGGACGGCCGCGCCAGACCCTCCGGGCCGCCGGATGAAGCCGTCGAGGTAAGACAGGGCCCTCCGCGCGCCCGCCGTCGACACAAATCTCAACGCCGATCACGACGTATTGCTGTATCAGGGATAGGGTTATGGGTATCGTATTCACCAAAATGCACGGACTGGGCAACGATTATCTCTTCATTGAAGGGGAGAAGCACCGGATCGACGATCCGGCAGAGCTGTCGCGGCGCATGAGCCACCGCCACCTCGGGGCCGGCGCCGACGGCATCATCCTGATCCTGCCGAGCGACCGTGCCGATTTCCGCATGCGCATTTTCAACGCCGACGGCAGCGAGGCCGAGACCTGCGGCAACGGCATCCGCTGCTTCGCCAAGTACGTCTATGAACGGGGCATGATCGATCGCAAGGAATTCGTCATCGAGACCGGGGGCGGACCCAACCGGGTCGAGCTCGACGTCGAGAACGGCACCGTGACGGCCGTGCGGTCCAACATGGGCAAGCCCCGGTTCGATCGCGCCGACATCCCCATGGAGGGTCCCGCGGGCCGCGTCATCGAGGAGCCCCTCGAGCTTTCCGACGGCCGGGTGGTTCATATCACCTGCGCCAACGTGGGCAATCCCCACGCCGTGATCTTCGTGGAAGACGCCACGAAGGCGCCTCTTGCCGAGCTGGGCCCCCTCGTCGAGAGTCACCCGAAGTTTCCGGCGCGCACCAACGTCGAGTTCGTCACGGTCCACGACCGGCAGAACTTGACCATGCGGATCTGGGAGCGGGGGAGCGGCATCACCATGGCCAGCGGCAGCGGGTCCTGCGGGTCCGCCCTGGCCGCCATGATCACCGACCGCGTGGACCGCAGCGTCAACGTGCACCTGGTGTACGGCACCCTCCGGATCGAATGGTCCGAAGACGGCTCCGTGTACCAGGTCGGACCGGCCACCGAAGTCTACACGGGCGAGTGGGCGCTGTGAGGAGAAGGTCAGGGCCGGCATG
>CAYVOE010000570.1:0-3124 GCA_964452795.1 uncultured Nitrospiraceae bacterium | reverse complement strand
GCTCGGTCATCGTGGTCGGTCCCGAGCTGAAGCTGCACCAGTGCGGTCTGCCCAAGAAGATGGCCCTCGAGCTCTTCGAGCCCTTCATCATCCGCGAGCTCAAGGACCGAGGCATTGCCACCACCATCAAGGCGGCCAAGCGGGCCATCGCCCAGGGCCGCGACGAGGTGTGGGACATCCTCGAAGAGGTGATCAAGGACCACCCGGTGCTGCTCAACCGCGCGCCCACCCTGCACCGCCTGGGCATCCAGGCCTTCGAGCCGGTCCTCATCGAGGGCAAGGCCATCCGGATCCATCCGCTGGTGTGCTTCGCCTTCAACGCCGACTTCGACGGCGACCAGATGGCCGTTCACGTGCCGCTCATGCCGGCCGCCCAGCTCGAGGCGCGCCTGCTCATGATGTCGTCCACCAACATCTTCTCGCCGTCCAACGGGCGCCCCATCGTGACGCCCAGCCAGGACATCGTTCTGGGCATCGCCTACATGACCAAGATCCGTCAGGGCGCCAAGGGCGAATGGAAGGCCGAGTGGACCGGCAAGAACGGCGAGATCCTCGAGCCGGGCAAGGTGTATCCCGACACGGCGTCCGTCATCCTGGCCCACGAAATGGACCAGGTCGATCTCCACGCCGCCATCAAGGTCTGGGACGGCGAAAGCATCGTCGACACCACCGTGGGCCGGGTCCTGTTCAAGGAGGCCCTGCCGCCCGAGATCACGCTCAAGGACGTCAACCTCGAGCAGAACAAGAACTCCATCGGCGACGTCATCGCCCACGCCTACGCCAAGCTGGGCCACAAGCGCACCGTCGAGCTCCTGGACGACCTCAAGCGGGTCGGCTTCAAGTACGCCACCCTCGCGGGCATCTCCATCGCCGTGGGCGACCTGCTGGTGCCCGAGGAGAAGGGCGAGCTCATCGAGGCCGCCCAGGCCGAGGTCGAGCGCATCGACGAGATGTACCAGAACGGTCTGATCACCGAAGGCGAGCGCTACAACAAGGTCATCGACCAGTGGACGACGACCACCGAAGCCGTGTCCACCGCCATGATGAGGCGCCTGTCGGAGAACGACCAGGGCTTCACCGGCATCTACCTCATGCTGACGTCGGGTGCCCGCGGGTCCAAGCAGCAGATCCGCCAGTTGGCGGCCATGCGCGGCCTCATGGCGAAGCCCTCGGGCGATATCATCGAATCGCCCATCACCTCGAACTTCCGCGAGGGCCTCTCGGTACTCGAGTACTTCATCTCGTCCCACGGCGCCCGCAAGGGTCTGGCCGACACCGCCCTCAAGACGGCGGACGCCGGATACCTCACGCGGCGGCTCGTGGACGTGGCCCAGGACGTGGTCATCGAAGAGATCGACTGCGGCACCCTGTCCGGCATCTGGGTCGAGGCCCTGCTGGACGGCACCGAGATCGTCGAGCCCCTCGAAGAGCGTATCGAAGGCCGGTGCGCCCTGGAAGACATCACCGTGCCGGGCGACCCCGAGCCCATCGTGCGGGAAGGCGAGCTCATCGACGAGGTCAAGGCCCGCCAGATCGTCGAGCGCGGCCTGCCGGGCGTGCGGATCCGTTCCGTGCTGACCTGCCAGTCCAAGCGCGGCGTCTGCGCCAAGTGCTACGGCCGCAACCTCGCCACCAACAAGCTGGTCGAGCTGGGCGAGGCCGTCGGCATCATCGCGGCCCAGTCCATCGGCGAGCCGGGTACGCAGCTCACCATGCGTACCTTCCACATCGGCGGCGCCGCCAGCCGGCAGGTCGAGACCAGCGAAGTCAAAATGATGGAGACCGGTACGGTCCACTATCACCAGGTGCGCGTGGCCACCAACCGCGAAGGCAAGCGTACCGTGCTCAACCGCGGCGGCGAGATCGCCATCCTCAACGCCGACGGCAAGGAAGTGCAGCGGTTCGGCGTTCCCGCCGGCGGCACGCTCCACGCCGAAGACGGACAGAAGCTGCGCAAGGGCCAGGTGCTCTTCCAGTGGGACCCGTACAACGTGTCCATCGTCGCCGAGGCCTCGGGACGCATCCATCTCGACGGCATGGTGGAAGGCATCACCATGCACATCGACACCAACCCGGATACGGGTCTGGCCGAGCGCATCGTGACCGAGCACAAGCAGGACCTCCATCCCCAGATCACCATTCTGGGCGAGCAGAACGAGGTGCTGGCCTACGCCACCATCCCCGCCCAGACCCACGTGCTCGTCAACGACGGCGACCAGGTCCTGGCCGGCGACCTTCTGGCCAAGACCCCGCGCCAGTTCTCGAAGACCAAGGACATCACCGGCGGTCTGCCGCGCGTGGCCGAGCTCTTCGAGGCGCGCCAGCCCAAGGATCCGGCCGTCATCAGCCACATCGACGGCATCGTCGAGCTGGGCGGCGCCACCAAGGGCATGCGCAAGGTCAAGGTGATCCCGCCCGTGGGCAAGGAGCGCGAATACACCATCCCGCCCGGCAAGCACCTCAACGTGCAGGCCGGCGACCGGGTGTACGCGGGCCAGCGCCTCACCGACGGTCCCGTCATCCCGCAGGACATCCTCGAGGTGCAGGGCGAAGACGCGCTGCGCAAATACCTGCTCGACGAGATCCAGCAGGTGTACCGCCTCCAGGGCGTGCGCACCAACGACAAGCATATCGAGGTGATCATCCGCCAGATGCTGCGCAAGGTCCGCATCAAGGACGATCCGGGCGATACGTCCTTCCTGGCCCACGAAGAGGTCGACAAGATCCGGTTCCAGGAAGTCAACCAGCAGACCCTGGCCCGGGGCGGCCGACCCGCCGAGGCCGAGCCCATCCTCCAGGGCATTACCAAGGCGGCCCTCAGCACCGACAGCTTCGTGGCGGCGGCCTCGTTCCAGCAGACCACGCGCGTCCTGACCGAGGCGGCCATCTCGGGCAAGCGCGACTACCTGCGGGGCCTCAAGGAGAACGTCATCATCGGTCACCTGATCCCCGCCGGCACGGGCAGCCCCCACTACCAGAACTCCTACCCCGAGGTGCAGGGCGAAGCCCAGGACTTCACCGAGGAGCTGGAAGTGGGTCCGCCCAGCGAGACCGCCGAGGAAGAAGACGTCCTCGCGAAGTAACCCCTCGTCTCCGTGACAACCCGGCCCGCCGGCGTTCCCCA
>CAYVOE010000569.1:0-3130 GCA_964452795.1 uncultured Nitrospiraceae bacterium | reverse complement strand
GCGGATCCGAACGCGACGGGGATGGTGCTCGTGCGTGTTGTCGCGTTTCACGGCATAAAGCCGGCTGTTACGACGGACAGCTTCCGTCTTGAATCGCGCTTCGCAGACGGCGAGAACCTGTATGCGTACCTTGCAGGGAGCCCGTGGCGCCAGTCCGACCCAATGGGCCTGTACATGTGGGGCGGACCGACGGACACATTGTTTACTGGAGGGGCGGCTTTCGCGCTGACCCACCTGCTCCTAGAGGGCCATCGGTTCATCACCGGCGAGGCCGCGGAGTGGGCGTCCGACTGGGACCGGGACGACGCAGAGATCGAGGACCTTGCGATGATGGCCACCACGCTGGCGGGCCAGATCGACGACGAGGTCGATGAGATCGCGGGAGCGTACGCGCCATTCATCGCGAGTGCGGGCGCGAGTACCAGGTACCTGAAGCTGGGCAAGCTGACGATCCGGGCCATGAAGCTCGGCGGCAAGGCCGGGAAGGCTTTCCTCGCTTGGCTCAACAGCGGGCCTAAGAATGTCACGCTGTACATCACGAAAAAGAACGGCCGGCCGTACGTGGGTATCACGAATAACATGGTCCGGCGCCAAGCGGAGCATGGCACGGCACTGACAGAGCTCGCGTCGGGGCTGACCCGACACCAGGCTAGGGCGCTGGAGAACGAGATCATCCGTCGGAACCAAAAGGTCCTGGCCAATGAGATCGGCAGCGTGGCCGAGAACCACCGGTTCGTCAGCTTCGTCAGGCAGTGGGCCGAGAACGAGCTTTCGAGGCTCGGGCTCACCTCCATCAGGATCCCGTGAGGATAGACCGTGGCATTCTACCAGCCGACGTACCTTCAAAAGATCAAGGCCAGCCGCGGGATTAGGCCAGTGGGGGAAGTCTTCGCGATGCACCTCAATGGAGTCGGCTACCTCTTCGGGCGGGTCGTCCGCAATGACTGCGCGAGAGCGGGGATCACCAATCCGCGGCCATGGCCGCGGCAGCCCGGGTTCTACCTCGTATACATCTACAAGGACATCAGCGACTCCATCGAGCGCATCCCGCCGCTGAAGCGCAGCCGGCTGCTGTTCCCGCCGGAGATGATCGGCGGCTATGGCTGGAAGCTCGGCTACTTCGTCCCCGTGCGGCGGGACACGCTCAGCCGAGATGACGTCTTCCCGGTCCATTGCTTCTATAACGACGTTGTTCAACTCGTCGGCAAGCCTCCCGTGACCTACCTGGACGAGTACGGCAACTGGCTCGACAAGCGCTCCGAGCCATGTGCACGTTGGGGATCCGGCGAGTACGGCTCGATCGAGACCGCCGTGGCCAAGGCGCTCGGCCTGCCCCACCCCGAGCTGCCGGGCTCGGGGGCGGCGTCGGCTGCGGCGAAGTTGCCGCCCGTGGATTTGGCCAGCATCCCCGCAGGCACAAGCGACGGAGAATGCTCGGTGGTGCTATACCTGCCCGGCGGCCCTGGCACAATGGGCCTCGACAAGGTCGAGGACGCCCTCATCGCAGCCGTCGAGAGGGCGAAGGCCGGCGAATGGGTGGGGCACGGTACCGATTTGGAGACGGGGACCTTCGATGTCCAGTTTGACGGCCCCGACGGCCGCGCGCTGCTGCTGGCCATCAAGCAGGGGCTGCGCCCGCTTCGCAGGCACCTACCCCCGGGTTGGTACGTGACCGCCCGGATCGGTGAAGATGGCGAGGAGCGGCGTGTGAGGATCTGAGGCGCTGGGGTGAGTGGCGCGGTGTTTCTCGGACGGCCCCACGCTCAAGCACTACACCTACGACGGCCTGGGGCGGCTGATCCGCACCCAGTCCCCCTTCCCGACCCCGCAGCACGCCGCCCTGGGCGAGGTCCGCTCCGAGCGCTTCTACTACGACGGCATCCGCCGCATCCAGGAGACCCGGCTCGACCCGTCGAAGAACCTCGGCGGGGCCCTGCTCGCGGGCGACCCGCAGGTCGAGTCCGCCGCCCTGGCGTCGCTGCAGGAGGCCAAGGCCGGCACCGGCGACCCCGCCGCGGCCGAGATCGACCTGACCGCCGCGCCGCTGACGCTTGAGAACCAGCTCCTGGCCATGGCCGATCCGGGGCCCGGCCCCGGCCCCGGCCCGGACCAGCCCGCCTCGCCGGTGCAGCTGGTGCGCGAGTACGTCTGGGGCCCCGGCGACGCCTGGCACCCCGCGACCGTCGACGAGCTGCTGTGCTACTACGGCGAGGGCCGCGAGGCCTACTGGCCCATCCAGGACTCCTCCGGCGACGTCGCGGCGGTGTGCGTGCCGGGGACCCAGGCCAACGGCTACGCCGCCCGCGTCGCCGCCCAGCAGCGTTACGACGCCTACGGCCAGGTGATCTCGGCGGACCACCTGCTGCCCCACGCCTTCCTGGCCGCGGGCCACAAGGGCCTGTTCTACGACCGCCTCGACCGCGGCGTCAGCGACGGCTCCGCCCGCGGCACCACCACGTCCCCCAACAGCGCCACGAGCGAAACCCCCCGCCTCGTCCCCTTCGCCCGAGGCCTCTACCACGTCCGCAACCGCACCATGCTCCCCGGCGGCGGCAGCCACACCGCCATCGGCCACGAGTCCCTCACCTGCGCCAATCCGCCGACGTGCTCAACCTGGACGCTCTCGCAGCAGGGCCTGTCGTCCGGCGCCGCGGTGCACGGGCGGTTCATGCAGGCGGATCCGAACGCGACGGGACTTGTGTTGATGGAGTTTGCCGCGCACCACGGCCGACTTGTGGCAGCGGGAGTAGGGGAGTTCGATCTTCAAGCGAGCTTCTCCGATGGCGCCAATCTCTATCAGTATCTGCAAGGCAACACATGGACATCCAGTGATACGCTGGTTGGTTACATTGATGAGGCTTCTCCAGGCCGGTTTGTGGCAAAACGTATCGGCGCCACTACGGTAACTTACGGTGGAGGCAAAAATAAAGCTACAGCAGAAGTGATCATCGAGCCATACCACACGCTGTTTGAAGAGCCTTATCTTGGGTTTGGGGCAAGCATGGGTTCTGTGAAAAGCAATGAATTCCGCAGTGCAGGCCAGGAATCATCGGATTATATTTGGTATCACGGTGAAAATCCGGATTTGTTCTATGTGGATTATTCGTTTGACGAAGCTGGGCTATACGCT
>CAYVOE010000568.1:0-3149 GCA_964452795.1 uncultured Nitrospiraceae bacterium | reverse complement strand
ATGGAAACCACGCGCCCGTTCTGAATGCGCAGGTCCGACGCCGCGGCCTCCCCGAAAATCCGGCCCCGTACAAGAATGGTGTCGTTCGCCGATGTCACCTTGGCCTCCCTGTCCCGTCGTGTTGCCCGGAAAAAGGACGGTGTTCCGCGCCTGCCGCCGCACGTACCCGGCCGAATTGCGGCGCTGGGGCCGTGCAAGACAGAGGCGCGATCCTGCGTCCTGTCGTCCTGTCCCTCAGCCTATCATTTGGATCCCGGACAGGGAAATCCGAGATTGTCACCGTGCGGATCCGGGCGTTTTCTGCATACGGGCGGGATCGGAGCTTTCCGCCGGCCACGTTCGTCCTTTCGGTGCCCCGCCTGAGTTTGATATAACGTAGACGCTGCATGTTCGGCCCGGCCTTGGGACCGGGTGGGGACCGCATTGGGTGCATCAGCAAACGGAGAGAGGGAAGAAGCATGAAATTCTGGCAACGGATCGGTGCGGTATGCGCCGCGGCTGCGCTGTTGGGCGTGGCCGGAGCGCAGGACGACGCGGGGACCACGGCGGCGGCCGCGCCGAAGGCGAAGAACGTGATCGTGATGATCGCCGACGGCTGGGGCTTCAACCAGATCGACGCGGCGAGCTATTATGAGTTCGGCGAAACGGGACAGCAGATCTACGAGCGTACCTTCACACCCCTGGCGATGAGCACGTACTCTGCGGAGGGCCACGGCTACGACCCGGAGAAGTTCTGGTCCAGCGCCGAGTATGCCAAGAGCGGCGCCACGGACTCGGCCGCCGCGGCCACGGCCATGGCCACCGGCATCAAGACCTACAACAGCGCCATCGGCATGGACCTCGACAAAAAGCCGGTGCGCAACCTGTGCGAGGCCGCCGAAGAGGCGGGCAAGGCGAGCGGCGTGGTGACGTCGGTGCCGCTGGCCCATGCCACCCCGGCCGGCTTCCTCGCCCACAACGTCAAGCGCGGCAACTATGAAGAGATCGCCCGCGAGATGTTCCACGAGAGCAAGGCCGAGGTCATCATGGGCGCGGGTCACCCCTGGTTCGACACCGACGGCAAGCTCGTGGCCGAACCCGACGGGGAGAAGGGCATCAAGACGCCCCAGTCCTACGACGGCGTGGGCGGTGCGGACACGTGGATCGGGCTCCTTACCGGCACGCTGGGCAACGATTGCGACGGCGACGGGGTGGAAGACAAGTGGACCCTGGTCCAGTCCCGCGAGGCCTTCCAGCGGCTGGCCGAGGGCGAGACCCCCAAGCGGGTGGCCGGCGTGGCCCCCGTCAGCACCACGCTGCAGCAGGAGCGTTCCGGCGATGTAAAGGCCCCCGCCGGCGCCGTCCCCTTTAACGAGAGCGTTCCCACCCTGGCCGAGATGGCCCGGGCCGCCCTCAACGTATTGGACAACGATCCCGACGGCTTCTTCCTCATGATTGAAGGCGGCGCCGTCGACTGGGCCGGGCACGACAACCGGTCCGGCCGGCTCATCGAAGAGGTGATGGAATTCAACCGCGCCATCGAAGCCGTTGTCGAATGGGTCGAGCAGAACAGCAGCTGGGATGAGACCCTCGTCGTCATCACGGGCGACCACGAGACCGGGTTCCTCGGCGGCCCCGACGCGAAGGAAGTGTACGCGCCCGTCACCAACAACGGGAAGGGCCAGATGCCCGGGATGGAATGGCGCAGCGGCAGCCACACCAACAGCCTGATCCCCTTCTTCGCCAAGGGGCCCGGCACCGAGCTCTACAAGGCCGCGGCGAACAAAACCGATCCCAAGCGGGGGCCGTATCTGGACAATACGGACCTCGCCAAGGTCGTGTTCTCCGTCATCGAGCCATAAAATCGGCTGCCCAGGCGCCGCCCCGCGGCTAACGTTTGGGTATAATGACTGTATAGTTGAAAGGAGCATAGGAGGGGAGACCTCAGCCGATCACCCATTTTGGAGGAAACAATCACCATGAAACACATCGGCCAAGTCTCGAAAGAGCTCCCCAAGACTGCCGTCCTTAAGGGCGGTGACGACGTCATCGTCAAGGAATGCACCCCGGCCAAGGAATCGGCAGGCAAGTGCGAAGACGTGGACGTTACGTAGCGTCTCCGGCCCGCGGCGGCCTCTCAAGCTGCCGCGGGCCTTTTCTGTGCGCATTGCGCGGACAAGCCTGCTCGCTCGTCGAGTTTGTCGCAAATCCATTGAACCCCGCTTGACACGAATATTCCGAAGACCCAGCGATGGGCGGGCAGGTTCGGCCTTGATATCGGCGAAGGCTTCTACTATTCTACCTACGGTGAACCAAACCCCTCTTCAAGTTAGCGAAAGGAGCCTGAGTATGTCCCATATTCGTCCCGTCACGCTCACCAAGCCGCAGACGGCGGCCACCAAGGGTGGGAAACCCTATTTGCCGGTCGTGGGATGTCCGGTCGTCAAAGACGAGCTTGGCAAGTGCGACATTGACTTCCGCTAATTCCCGCCTCTCACAATCGAACTCGGGCCGTGGCCGTCCCAGCGGCGGCCACGGCAATCAGATTACAGGGCGCGTCGGGTTGAATCCCGGGGCGCCGGCCGCTACCATTCCAGCGACGTAAACCGGGATCTTTCCCGTCTTCATAACCCCCGCGGCGCCATCGCCGCCGGTCCGGTCCGGCCTCGCCATTCACGATGCCATGGTACCGTTACAAGGAGGATGAGTGATGTTACACGTGCAGTCTATTACGAAGTCGCGCCCCGTCCTGGCCAGCGCGAAAGTGGCGCCGCCTCAGAAGAAGATCCCCGATCTTTTCGAGTGCACCTCGAGCAAGGACGAACGGGGTAAGTGCCCCGGCAGCAACAACGTCAACCCCTTCCTTTAGTTTTTCCGCTTATGACGGCCCCCGCGCCCGGTCCGCGGTGCGGGGGTCCCGTCCGCGACCCCGACCGGTTGAGCGTGCATCGCGAGAAGGCGCTGCTCCTTCGTCGCGGGGGAGATGCCTGTCTCAATCCGATCTCCCGAAGGGGACGGGTACGCAGCGAGCCAGGCCAACCATGGGATGGGACCGCCCCGCCATCGACTTCCGCCCCCATCGTCGTAGGAGTACGAGGACGGGGATGTGACATTACCTACCCGCCGTAGGACTTGAAGGACTGCGCTTGACGGGGCTGTGAGGGTGCCCC
>CAYVOE010000567.1:0-3178 GCA_964452795.1 uncultured Nitrospiraceae bacterium | reverse complement strand
GTGATGGGGTCCACCGTCCACCTCGGCCACGCACCACGGGTCCGACCAACCGTCGCGGGCGGTGTAGCGCGACATCCAGATGGCGGAGTCGGAGGAACCTTCGGAGGAACCCACGGGGTAGGCGCAGATGAGGTTGCCGCCTTTGGTCTCGACGAGGGTGACGGCGGAACAATCCACCTGGTCGCGCGACCCGAAGGCCCGTGAAACGCCGAGAAACCCGCTCGACCCGCGGAAGGCCCTTCCGTCCGTAAAGAGGAAATCCACCCGGCCGCCGTATCCGACCACCCGGCGCTCGAACTGAGCCGGGCTGGCCGCCGTGTCCGGCACCGTGGACACCGGCTCGGCCTGCATGGCGGCGACCGAAGACGCTGCGACCCATACCATGAACCAAGAGGGCATTCTGGCTGCTCCTGATGCTTGGGCGCACCCCGTACGGGGCGCCCGGCCGACGGCGGGCCGCGCTCTTCTTCGCTGGAATGTTCCGGTCCCGCCCTTCGGACGCTTCGTACACAGCTTTATCTACCATGCCTTTATACCGGTACCGGTTTCAAAGGTTTCCCCGCCGTTGCGCGGAACGCCGCGGCAATTGAGCGTTCCCCCTGCTAAATGTGCGGGCCCGCCCGGCCGATATTGGACGCAGCAGCCCTGTCGAGCGGAAGGACCCTGCCTGTACGGTCGCGTCCCCGATCGAGCCGCTAAACAATGCTGCACAAGCACCTTGCGACGGCGAATCACGCCGTCGGTACAAGGGCTTTTTCCCTTTCTCAAGGAGGATACTATGTGTCTACCAAGTCGAAGGCAGTTTCTGCAAACGTGCGGAGGGGCCGTGGCCGCGCTCGCCTTGGGAGCCGGCTCCGCCCGAGCGGTGGTCGGCGGCGAAAGGAAGGAGTGGATGATCCCGGAACTCTCTCGAGAGCTGTTTGAAGCCCGGCTGGGCGAGACCTTCGAGCTTCGATCCGAGGAAGGGCCCTCGGTCGAGGTCAAACTGGTGAAAGTGATGGAATCCGGGGAGAAACACACCCGGGACCAGGCCGGTCGGGCGCGCACAGAGGGGTTTTCGGTCTTTTTCGAGGGCCCGCGTGACCCCCTTCTCCCCCAGGGCATGTACACGGTAACGAATCCCGCCTTCGGCGAGACCTTCCTGTTCGTGGTGCCCGTGCTGTCAAAGAATCCCGGTTCCAGCCTGTACGAAGTGGTCATCAATCGCATCATCTCGGCCTGACGGCCGGTTTATTCGCCGCGGCCCCATGTATGTCCGCGGCTGCAGAAGGAGAATCTCCATGGGTGCAGAACCGTTCCTCGGTGAAATCACGATCTTTGCCGGCAACTTCCCGCCCCACGGCTACGCGTTTTGTCACGGCCAGTTGCTTCCCATCAATCAGAACCAGGCCCTTTTCGCCCTTCTGGGCACCATGTACGGCGGAAACGGGACGACCACCTTCGCCCTGCCGGACCTGCGCGGGCGTGTGCCCATGGGCGCCGGCCAGGGCCCCGGTCTGACAGCCCGCCAGGAGGGCGAAACGCTAGGCAGCGAGCGCGTCGAGCTGCTGACGACCGTGGTCAATTCCGTTCAGGCCGAGGATGCGACCGTCACTAGCACGACGACGGTAAGGCCCACAACCCTCGGGGCTTCGACGGAGCCCGTCCCCACCGTTCCTCCGGCAACGGTGCTCAACTACATCATCGCCTTGCAGGGCATATTCCCGAGCCGCTGGTGAGCATGTCGGGTCATCCGGAAGGAAAGGGGATTTACCCATGACCAAAATGCGGGGTTGGGCTCCGGCGGCGGCGTGCTTGCTGCTGCTTGCGGGGCTGACGGCCTGTCCGGCTCGAATTCCAACCACATGGTTCAAACATATCGGGGGCGATGCCGACGACGGGGCCTATGCCGTCGCCCGAACCCAGGGCGGGTATGTCGTGGCCGGGTTTGTCGAGCGCGAAGCCATTGAAGACGACAACGCCCTCCTGATGAAGATCGGTCCCGGCGGACGGGTCCTCTGGCGCGTCGAGTTCGGCGACGACCGGGAAGACCGTGCCCTGGCCGTGGCGGAGGCGCCCGACGGCGGCTTCGTCGTGGCGGGCGAGTTCGGCGGGGCCTTCGACCCCACGAGCGACGGGTTCCTCATCAAGACCGACGCCAAAGGCGCCGAGCAGTGGCGTCGCCTGTACGACAGCGGCGGCCACGACAGTGCCGTAAGCGTCGCGTCCGTCAGCGGCGGCGGCTACCTGGTGGGCGTCCAGTACGACCTGTTGGGCGAGTCGAAGGCGGCCATGGTTCGCACCGCCGCTGACGGTACGCCCCTGTGGGAACTGGACGCCGGTCCCGGGACCCACATCGCCCGGGCGGTCACGACCTCCGACGGCGGGGGCGCCCTGGCCTACTGGGCCCTGGTCCCCGGAGACATGCCGGGAGAGATCACCGGCGAAGTGGGCATCGTCAAGGCCGGTCCCGATGGGAGTGAAGCGTGGCGGAAGGTCCATCCCGTCGATGTCCTCTGCGAGATCGAGGACATCCGCGTCACGCCCGACGGCGGGTTTGTGCTGGCGGGCCAGTACGACTTCATGCACGAAGACTCGCGGGTCCTCCTCTGGAAGACCGACGCGAACGGCGAGATCGAGTGGCAGCAGGCCTTCGGCCGCGGCTTGCGTGATATCGCCCATGCCGTGCGGCCCACCGCCGACGGCGGCTACATTCTGGTGGGCTCTCTGCAGCCGGAGCGCCGGCAGAGCGATCTCATGCTGACGAAGACCGATTCCTACGGCAACGTGCTCTGGGAACGGGCCTTCGGAGGCGACGACCTCGACGAAGGGTTCGACGTCATCGAGTCGGGCCACGGCTACGTGTTCGTGGGGGTGGGCGAATCCTTCGAGAAGGAAGGCGAGCCCGACCACAAGCAGATCGTGATCGGGAAGACGGATCGGTGGGGCCATACCCCCAACGGCCAGGTGCCTCTCCCCGAGCCGCCCGAGGTCAAGCCCGAACACTACGAACTGCTTTCGTTCATCGCTGGCTCCCACAGCCTGACGCCCCATCCGGAAGACCCGGAAAAGTTCACGTTGGCGTTGTTGGACGTGGACCCCAGGAACATGCCGCCGGGCGTGCAAGAGTAGGTGTACAACTCGCAGGTGCCACTAATGGATGGGCTCGAACTGTACCGCCACGGAAAGTCGACTTGCC
>CAYVOE010000566.1:0-3190 GCA_964452795.1 uncultured Nitrospiraceae bacterium | reverse complement strand
GACGAGGTGGTGGCGGTGAACCAGCGCCTGCCCCAGGGCGTGTGCCTCGCCGCACAGCCGGCGGAGAAGTTCGGCCCCGTCATCCGGCGCGACCGGCCCTGGGAATCCCTCTTCAGTTGCTCGACCCTCATCCACGACGGAGACGTGTACCGCCTGTGGTACGAGGTCCAGCCTCCGCCCCGGCAGGATACGGTCACCGAGGGCGAGACGCCTTTCTACACCTATTTCATCTGCTACGCCGAGTCGAAGGACGGGCTTCACTGGGAGAAGCCCGAGCTGGGAATCTACGAGTTCGAAGGAAGCACGGCCAACAACATCGTCTTCGGCGGCCGCCTCACGCCCCACGGCATCAACGGCACCTCCGTGTTCGTGGACCCCTCGGCGCCGCCCGAGGAACGGTACAAGCTGATCTACACGTCGAAAGTCGACGGATCCACGCTGGATACGTTCCTCGAGGAGTCCCCGGAGCGGGTCACCCCCGCGGGGGTCCGGCGCGAGAGCGCGGTCCGGGGCGCCGTATCGGCCGACGGCCTCCATTGGCGCGCCATCGAGCGGCCTCTCTTCATCCATCTGAGCGACACTCAGACCATCGTGTACTATGACGTCGCCCTCGAGCGGTACGTGGGGTATTTCCGCATGTTCGTGCTGGGTCGGCGCGCCATCTGCCGAGCCGAGACCGACGAATTCCGGCGCTGGCCCGTCCCGGAGGTGGTCCTGTGGTCCGACCCCTCGGGCGACCCTTCGACCGACTACTATCTCAACGGCAAGGCCCTTTATCCCGGCACGTCCACGATGCACCTCATGTTCGTGACGGATTACGAACGCCGCTACGACTCTCAGTCCGTGCGCCTGGCCGCGAGCCTCACGGGCGGGCTGTGGCAGTGGGTGCCCGGGGACTACGCCATCGAGCCCGGGCCCCACGGGGCCTGGGACGCCGGCCTCGTCGGAGCGGGCTGCGGCCTGGCGGAACTGCCCGACGGGCGGGTGGCTCTGCCCTTCACGGGGTACCACCTGCCCCACAAGTTTCCCCGCTGGGTGCCCGTGGGCCAGGTGGGCCTGGCCCTGTGGGGCAAGGAACGCCTGAGCGCCCTGTGCGCCGACGGCGAAGGCGAGTTCTACACCATCCCCTTTGTGCCGCCGGGCCGGAAACTGTTTCTCAACTTCGAGACCGAAGGCGCCGGCTGGGTCCGGGTGGAGGTCGTCGGCCGCGACGGCTACACCCTCGACCGTTGCGACCGCCTTACGGGCGACCAATTGAAGGCCCCCGTCACGTGGCAGGGCATGGATGAGGTGCCCACCGGCAAGGACGGGGCCGTGGTGCTCCGGTTCCGGCTCAACGCGGCGAAACTGTTCAGTTTCGAGTTCCGCTGATCGAGCCAGCCCGTCCACCCGGAATCGCTCTGGCCCTCGGCTCTCCATCGGCTTCGAAGAACGGAACCGCCTCCCGGCTTCTTTACCTGAACGGTGCGGGACGGTATGCTTGTGCCGGTGCTTTTCCGGGAACGCGGCTGCGGTGCCGAGTGGCGAGTCTTTGATGGCCTACGAGATACGAGAACGGGACATCGGCGGGATCCTCGACGAGTCGATCTACTTCTTCCGCGACCACGCGCGGTTTCTGGTGCCCGTGGCACTGGTGGTCCTGTTTCCCGTGGGGGCGGCGCTGGAACTAGCCCTCGAGACCTGGCTGCCGGAACCGGAGGTGCTCGAATCGGCCGCGACCGATGAAGAAGTCAGCCTCATGTTCTTCAGTTGGATGGCCTCGTACACCCTCTTCGGGTTCGCCGCCGGCCTGGTGGAACTGACGGCCTGGTGCTTTGTTGCGGGGGTGCTGATCCACGGGATCGGACATCGGTACCTGGGCTATTCCATATCCGTACGTTCGAGCCTTCGCGCGGGGATCCGCATGTTTCCCCGGCTGCTGACGGCGGGGGTGCTTCGCCAGATCGCGTCGTCCCTGGGCATGGTGGCGTGCATCCTGCCGGGCCTGGCCGTCCTCCTGCTGCTCTACCTGTTCGCGGCGGTGATGGTGCTGGAGAACGCGGGGATTTTCGCGTCCTTTTCGCGGAGCACCCGGCTCATCATGGGGTCCCTCGGCCAGAGCATGGCCCTCCTGGTGCTGCTTCTGCTGATCCGATTGGGCATCAACGCCATCCCGGCCCTGTTTGCCGAAGAGTTGGCGGCGCGGCTGGTGTACCAGGCCCTTGCCGCGGCGTTCGTGGCCTTCGAGATCGTCGCGTCGGTGATGCTGTACTTCTCGGCGCGGTGCCGTCTGGAGAACCTCGACCTCGACCTCCTGGCCAACGCCGTCGACGCGCCGCCCCCGACCCCGGAGCCGGCCCTTTGAACGCCCCGCCGAACGCCCCGACCGGCCTGCCCACCGTCGACGAGATCCGCGACACGGTCCGGACGGTGCTGTCGGGCGAGGCCTACGACCTCGATCCGAAGACCACGTCGACGACGAACCCCATCGCCGAAGCGATCGCGTGGCTGCAGGAAAAAATCGAGCGCCTCCTCGACCTTATCAGCTTCGAGCCGAACCTGGCGCCCGGCAGCGGCGTGATCTCGGAGGGCCCCCTGCGCGTCCTGGCGGCCGTGGCGCTCCTGGCGCTGGTGGCCGTTCTGGCGCACCTGTTGTGGCGGGTATACCGCGACGGGGTTCGCCGGCCGAAGACGGACGACGACGAGCCGGAGGAGGAGCCACCGCCCGCGGACGAATTGGCGGAACGCGCCCAGGCCCTGGCGCAGGATGGACGCTACGCCGACGCGTCGCGGGTCCTGTACCGGGCGGCTCTCACGCGGCTTGAAGAGGCCCGGGGCGGCCGCTTCCAGTCGGGCCTCACCAATACGGAATACCTGCGCACCTTCCGGGCGCCGTGGGTCCTCGAGTCGCTGCGCGTCTTCGTCGACCTCATCAACTGGAAATGGTACCGCGACAACCGGATCGACCTCGACGACTACCGGCGCTGCGAAGAGGCCTACCGCCGCCTCGACGTGCGCCTGCGGGAGACCGGGTGATGGCGCGGCCCGCAACGGTGGCGGCGTTGCTGTCGGCCCTGGTGCTGTGGACCACCTACACCGACTCCGAGGACGGATTCCTGCCGGCCGGTATCGCCGCGCTGGCGCTGGGCCTCTACACCGTCTTGCACCCGCGGGCGCGAGAGGAACGGCGCAAACGCAGATCCTGAGGGCG
>CAYVOE010000565.1:0-3191 GCA_964452795.1 uncultured Nitrospiraceae bacterium | reverse complement strand
GTCCGGCAGGCGCGCGATGACCGCGTCGGTGCATTCGGCGTCGGGAAGGAAACAGGACCGGATCTCGAAGAAGGACGCCACCTGTTCGTGCCAGCGTTCGTCCCAATTCGGTTCGAAGCGACTCAATTGTTTGTCCAATTCGCTTCGAACTTCCTCGGCGAGATCTTGCCAGGCCTGTCGCGCTGCGGCTTCGCACGCGCGAGCCAGGGCGTAGCCATCGAGCCCCGGCTCCTCCGGCAGGCGGGCCATAAAGCGATTCGGAAGACCCAGGACCGGAAGCCCTTCATGCGCCACGGCAGCTTCCCTGCCGTGCTCCTCCGCGTGGTTCCGTCGTTCGAGCATCGGCAGCGGCGTATGGCGAAGCGAAGGAACGACCATGAGGTCCTCCAGCTCCAACCGGGACCCGTAGTGTTCGCGAATCGGCCTCATGGCCTCGGAAGCCATCCACGAGAGGAGGGTGCTTCCCGTCCACAGGTCGCGAACGGTACGCGCGGTGGCGATGAAGGGCTGGACCGGCCCAAGCGCAAAGGCCAGGTACCCGGCCGTGGGACTTGTCTCACGGACTTCACCGCGCGATTCCACTATTGGCATGCTCACCACAGATCTCCCCTTTTCCGCTTCTGCCGTGATTTAGAGGTGCCTCCCGTCCATCGGGAGAATAGACACCGCATTCGGCCGCCGTCAAGGCCGCCCGGCCCACGACCTGCACCGGCCTTGACCGCCGGATCAGCGCCGACGGAAAGAGAGCAAGTGAGATGCCAATGCGCTTCAAGTGATAAGTCAACTCGCCAAACCATTAGATATAAGACACTTGCGATGACATGGCGAGAATGCTTCTAGAATGGCCCTTTTCAGATATTATGCATGAGAGTAGGCAATCTATACGGAAACATATATCAGTCCGTGATGGATTCAGTCCCTCCCTTCACCAAGCTTTTCTCATCCGTACAGATTAGGGTGACACTCGATCCGATAATGAAATGAGCAGCCTGCAAGCCAGGTTGTCATAGGAGCTAACTGGGATACCCTCAATAGGCGCCTGAGCTGCTTATCCACCTGCTTTCGCCGACCATTGACACCTGATCCGTGGTCTTGGTCAGGTACGGGTCCCCATCTTCCAGGAGGGTGGCTTCTTAATGTGAATCGTGCACCTGCAAGGTATATACGTTACTCATGGCGCTTCCGCGTTGAGCCTGACTGTGGCTGGGAAAGCGCATGGCAATGCTCAGAAAGGCCGCCCCCTTTCCCGGTTCGCTCGAAGCAGGCATCCAGACTTTTCACAGAATTCTGTAAGAAGTCCAGGCTGTATCCGACGGATCCAGTCGAGCCAACCAGCGTGGGCCTGATCCCGCATCTGGCTCGTTCCAGGGTGGATCTTGTTCCCTTCCCCCCTCTCGTCTTACAACCCAGCCACACGGGTCGGGACGACGTCACATCGACCGCAACGATTTTCGCGGCAAGTCCTGAACGGTTGTTCTTCGTCCCGCTAAACCTGCTTCAAACCGCGCAGTAAGGCTTAAGCTCCGGTCCGGTTGTTTCCGAGACGTCCGGTCATCACGAGAAGGCGCCCAACGGCTTCACGCGGCCGCCACTCACCGCATGATTGCCTTCCCGGAATTCTGCCCATTCGTCCAGCCGGATCACCGCGGTCCCGCGCGCATCCCAAACCGCAGGCGAAAACGGTACCTATTGATAGGGCACAGTCCCGGGTACCGCTGGAGATGTCGAATCCCGAATGCTCGGCCTCCTCCGCCATACTGATGACATGGCGCTGAGCCTCGTTGCTGACCTGCAGCCGACCCTCTGCGCGAGTTGACACCGCCTCTTCGAACTCTCTCGGCAACCGTCGCAGGATGCGCTGGAGTTTGGTCACCCCGGTCTCGAACAACCCGATTCGGCTCTGCAAGGTGAAGGTCACCTCGCTCCTAGACTCCGTGCTTCCTCATGAACCGCAAGCCGGGCAGTTCACGCCCTTCCTGTCCCGCATTCAGTCTTTCCTCTTGAATAAGATGACCCGGTGCCCCGCCCATGCCGATGGCAGTACCTTAGATTGCCTCACGATGTTGAACGGGAGGCCCCGGATCGTTCGCCCGGTCTACTCTTCCGAATAGCCGAGTTTCGTGAGAATCGGATGAAGGCGGTTCGACCACGCAATCCGATCCTGAGATGGCTCCCTACATATGGCTCGGTACCAGCCGCGGCCGAGAAAAACGTTAAACTGTACTCTGTACTCCTCCGTCTGCACGATGTCGGACCACCACACGGTGCCTCCAGCGGTCGGGAACCGCACGTTTGGAAGGCAGTCCCCTGCACCGGGATGCCCTTCCCGAAACGCGATGTATTCGGCGATAGGCCTGGCCATCTTTGTGTACTTGTTGGGTCCGTTCTTGTGGCAACACCCGGTTGGAAGATTCTCAAACGTGGCGAGGTCGTCGAAGCCGTGCGTCCCCGCGGGGGGAATGCGTTCGGCGTTGGAGTACATCTTTTTCAGAACCCAGCCCCACCTGGGGGAGTAATGGTTCCGGATTTTCACTCCCGGCGGGAGAACCCCGCGGTTTACCTTGTAGTTTCCCGGAACGGCCGCCCCTAGCAAGTAAATCCCCCGGCAATGCCGGAGAGGTTCGTCCAGGCCGTTGAGCGCACTGCAAACGAGCCGAGCGCCAAGACTGAACGCCACGATATAGTACCGAGCTCCCTGCTCCTCGAAATCATCCAGCAACCGACGGCTGAGAACCGGCGCAGTCGTTTCGGCGTTCTGTCTCGCGTCCCACCAATCCGCAACCAGTGTCTCTCCGGTTGACTGAACCGAATCCCACGCGAACACTTCGGGAACGCAGCGGAACTGAATCCGGCTAAACTCCTCGCGCAGGGCTCGACAGAAGTCCGGATCATGATCCTTTCCCCCAAACCCGTGGACGTAGCAAACCCGCGTGCGTGAATCCGTCATGACTCCCCCTCTTGCCCAAAGCCCTTGGTTCACTCTCAGACGTCGTCCCATGATACTACCAGTCAACTACCTTTGGTCGCTAGCGCCGCTCAATGCGGCGGTTCGGGCGCCCGCCGCCGAAGCCAAGGCGGGCGCGCGACGACGAGGTGCGCATACACCGTTGTCCTAATGGACGGTACGGGAGGACAGGCAAGACGAAAGGAGGGCCGATGAAACTGGCGGAAGCGTTGATGGAGCGGGCCGA
>CAYVOE010000564.1:0-3215 GCA_964452795.1 uncultured Nitrospiraceae bacterium | reverse complement strand
TATTTCTGGCATTGCGTAGGGTTGGACCAGGCGAATCTGGATACGCCCCCCGACATGACGGTCTTCGGCTGCATCAATTACCGGGGCGCACGAGTGCCGAGCTGGAACGACATCGACATCCCCGGCAGCGTGGCGGCCAGCGGCTGGTTCCACACCAACAACATCCGGCGTGAGGACGGCTCGCCCCTGCCAGCAGGCTACAACCGGCTCAAGGAAGGCATCGAGCGGTTCTTCATCACCGACATCAACAACCCCGCCGCCAGCGCCATGGCCCAGAGCTCGCTCTTCGTGATGTGGGACGCGTTCGGGGCGGCAGCGGGCCGGAACGCCGGGTCCAACCTCACGGTCACCTTCAATCACATCCCGGGCGGATCGAACGTGTTGTACATGGACGGCCACGTCCAGTTTGTGAAGTACAACGACGACCATCCGCTCATTCATTCGAACGATTGGTCCACGGCGACGGCGTGGGCGCCGGAACTGATGCCGCTCCAGGGTGGTTATGACTGAGCGGCGCTTCCGGGCGCGAGAGCACTAAGAACTTGTCCGGGCAGTCTCGGATCGGAAGGGAAACACGAGCGGCATGACGACTTTGCCCCGGCCGGAGTATCCCCGGCCCCAGTTTGTTCGCGAATCGTGGCTGTGCTTGAACGGAGAGTGGGAGTTCGAGATCGACGCCGGCGACAGCGGGCTCGAACGCGGACTGTTGAACCGCAAACTGGCGGATACCATTCGCGTGCCCTTCTGCCCGGAATCCAGGTTGTCCGGCATCGGCTGCACCGATTTCATGAACGCCGTATGGTACCGTCGGCGGGTTACGATCCCGGAGGAATGGGCGGGGTCGCGCGTGCGGCTCCACTTCCAGGCCGTGGACTACGACGCCACCGTGTGGGTAAACGGCCGAGAAGTGGCCCGCCACCGGGGCGGATGGACCCCCTTCACCTGCGAGCTGGCCGGGGTGGTCGAGCCGGGCGAAGAGGCCGTGATCGTGGTGCGGGCGCGGGACTACTCGAAGCGCCCCCAGCCCATGGGCAAGCAGTCCCACGAATACGCCAACCGCGGCTGCCACTACACCCGCACCACGGGCATCTGGCAGACGGTGTGGATGGAGCCGGTGCCGTACGCTGCGCTCGAACGGCCCCGCATCGCGCCCGACCTGGGGGGCGGAGCCTTCCACCTCGAGCAACGGATCGACGGCGTCGAGTCGGGCATGCGCCTGCGGGCGCGCCTGGCGGACGACGCGGGGGAGGTGGCGTATTGTGAAACCCCGGCCGACCTCGACCGCGTGGTGCGGCTGACCCTGCCCGTGCCGGAAGACCGGCGTCGCCTGTGGTCGCCGCGAGACCCCTTCCTCTACGACCTCGAGATCGAGCTGTGCGACGCCGCGGGGCATGTCGTGGACCGAGCCACGAGCTACACCGGCCTGCGAAGCGTGACCCTGTGCGGCAAGGCGATTCGGCTCAACGGCGAGGTCCTGTTTCAGCGCCTGGTGCTCGACCAAGGGTACTATCCCGACGGCATCATGACGGCGCCGACGGACGACGCACTTCGCCGCGACATCGAGCTCAGCTTGGCGGCCGGGTTCAACGGCGCCCGCCTGCATCAGAAGGTTTTCGAAGAACGGTTCCTCTACCACGCCGACCGGCTGGGCTATCTCGTGTGGGGCGAGTTCGGCGACTGGGGCTGCGGAGGCCAGGGACCGGACGACGACCATCAGCGTCCCGACCCGACTTACCTCACCCAGTGGATCGAGGTGCTCGAGCGGGATTGTTCGCACCCGTCCATCGTCGGCTGGTGTCCGTTGAACGAAACGTGGCAGCGTCTCACCGATCGCATCACGACCCTCGACGACGTGACCTGGGGCATGTTCCGCGCCGCCATGGCGCTGGGCGGCGCCCGCCCCGTGCTCGACGCTTCGGGATACTCGCACCGGGTCCCCGCGAGCGATGTTTACGACAGCCACGATTACGAGCAGTCGCCGGAACGGTTTGCCGCGAACCACGCCGGGCTCGCCGAAGGAAAGCCGTTCGTCAACACAATCAACGGGGCGACCATGTCCGTTCCCTACCGGAGTCAGCCCTATTTCGTCAGCGAGTTCGGCGGCATCTGGTGGAATCCGCAGGCCAAAGAGGGGGAGGACTCGTGGGGATACGGCGACCGACCGCGGACCCTCGAGGAGTTCTATCAACGCTTCGAGGGCCTTTGCCGCGTCTTGCTCGACAATCCCCACATGTTTGGCTACTGCTACACGCAACTGACCGACGTGTATCAGGAACAGAACGGAATCTATACCTTCGACCGGCAACCCAAGTTCGACACCCATCGGATCGCCGCCATCCAGCGCCGACCCGCCGCCATCGAGTTGGCTGCCGCATCTAAGATCCCCGCCGGCGCGTAGGCCGCGGGCGTCATTGCGATAGAGGTCGACCATTGGCCGGGACTCTTCCGGGATCTACATCCGCCTTACCCATCAAAAGACTACGAGGACTGCGCTCAAAGTGCTCCTATGGATCCACCTCCCATCATTGCGAGAAGCGATCATCTGTGATAGTACACAGGTGCGTAGCAACAACCTTCGGTTGCACACATGCCTGCAATGGGCACCCAAACAGGAGCGACGCGGCAATCTCACATGAGCCAATGACCCATGTCCGCGAAGTCATCATCCTCCCATAGGTAAAGATTGCCGCGTCGCTCTGTCCGGACGCCTACAGGCGACATGGGCAGACCCAACGTAAACCCGCCTCTCGTGAGCACTTGAACACGGGGCCGCTCCTCGCAATGACGGGTCTTGTCATTGCAGGGGATTCGTCATGCGCAGTCCTCCCAGTCCTACGAGGGAGGGGGCGGATGTCGGTCGTGGGATGGTTTCGTCTGATGGTTGACCTGAATCCCTGCGTATGTATCCCCTTCGGGGAAAAGAACGGGGGTGGTTGTCGGTGTACTCAGGGTGACGCTCGCTTACGCTCGCTGACCCTGGGCTAAGGTATGGATCCCCTTCGGGGAATTATCCCAGGGCCGAGGCGAATCCCATCATTGCGAATCCGCGGGCGGTCTGCGCGGATTCCTGGCCATGCTCCGCGCGTCACGGTGCAACGTTAGCCTCTCACCGGTGCCCTTGGCGATCCCGCCCGGGAACGGGTCTTTTCGCTGAAATCCGCCCGAGGCTATTGACAGGACAGGCCGGATGGATCTAGGATTGGTGAAACGGTTCA
>CAYVOE010000563.1:0-3221 GCA_964452795.1 uncultured Nitrospiraceae bacterium | reverse complement strand
ATCGTCCCGATGTTCACGTGCGGCTTCGTCCGCTCAAATTTCGCCTTCGCCATTGTGCCGTAAAACCTCCTTCAAGGCGCCACGCTTTCGGCAATACTGCCCATGACAAACGAAACTAGCGCCGAAGCGCTAGTCGGGAACCGGCCGGACCGGTCCATCACGCGGAATTGACGCGCGATTCACGAGTTGTAATAAGTGGAGCCCACGAGCAGAATCGAACTGCTGACCCCCTCCTTACCATGGAGGTGCTCTACCATCTGAGCTACGCGGGCTCGAATGCAAACACGTATATCATGGAGCGGGAAACGGGATTCGAACCCGCGACCCTCAGCTTGGAAGGCTGACGCTCTAGCCAACTGAGCTATTCCCGCCCAAGTTCAACTAAATGGTGGGAGTAGGATTCGAACCTACGTAGGCGCTAGCCAGCGGGTTTACAGCCCGCCCCCTTTAGCCACTCGGGCATCCCACCACAAGAAGCGAAACATTCTATCCGCCGGAGGCGGTCGATTTCAAGCTGGAGCTGGCGAAGGGCTTCGAACCCCCGACCTACGGATTACAAATCCGTTGCTCTACCAGCTGAGCTACGCCAGCCCCGGGCAAGGACAGGGATACCCTTGCGGGCAATTGAGCTGCGGACTATAGCAAAGCCCGGGGAATCGTGTCAAGGCCCACGACTCCTCGCGCCCCGCCCTGCCAAACGATCGAAACACCCGACCCGGCGTCGTTTCATCCCGCGGCCCGTTTCCGGCCGCGGGAAACCATCGGCTTTCTATATTTCTTCCCTTTTCGGAAAGATTATGCGGTGATTTTCGAGAATCTATATCGGTCTATGCGGGGCAAAATTCCCGGGATACCAGGACGCTTAAGTTTCTGTCCCCCATGCCGATATGAAAGGTGCAGGGCCGAGACAGGGAGGTCGAGGGCAGGACACGGAAGTCGATGCGAAAGCGGGACGAGCGAAGAGCCGGGCCCGAAAGAGGCGATGCCTCCATCGCCGACGGTCCGGTTCCACCCACCGAGGGCCCTATGGCCGCAACCATAGGGCCTCCCGCCTTTTTCAGGGGAACAGCCCGCGTTCGAAAGCCTCGCCGACTGTTTACTTTCGCACACCGCCCGTGGTAGAATGTCGCCCGTGGAGAGGCCAACGGTGGCACCTCCCAAGACAATTTGGCCTCCGTGAACGAATACCGCCGAGATCCCGCCTGACGTTGGTCCGCCTACCTCATGCCTCCCTTGGCCGCTCGATTCGCGCAGGCCTGGCACCGTTTCCCGGGAGGGAGACGCACGTATCCAGGAGCGCAGCATGAACATCTACGTCGGGAACCTTTCCTACAACACCTCGGAGCAGGACCTGGAAGAGGCCTTCTCGCAGTACGGGGACGTGTCGTCGGCACGGATCATCATGGACAAGTACACCGGGAAGTCGAAGGGCTTCGGGTTTGTCGAGATGCCGAACAGCGCCGATGCGCGCGCCGCGATCCAGAACCTCAACGGTCAGGACTTCGGCGGACGCAACGTCACCGTGAACGAGGCGCGTCCGAAGGAAGAGCGCAGCGATCGCGGCGGCGACCGCCGAGGCGGTGGCGGCGGCCGTCCGCGCTGGTAGTTCCCACGCAATAGACATCCGCGGGCCGCGGACAGGACGACATCCTGTCCGCGGCCTTTTTTGTGCCGTCGACGCCGGGCAACAGTTGTTGCGGTCTCCGGAATTGCGGTAGAGTCTCGGGAGCAGGTTCCTCGATTCCCAATCCAACGCACAGGGGATGAAGCCATGGAACGCAGGGATTTTCTCAAAGCGGGCGTCGCGGCGGGCGCGTGCGCCGTGGCCGGAACGGCCGTCGGCCAGGACGCGGGCTCGAACGCGGCGACGCTGCCGAAGCGGCCCTACGGCGACACCGACGTACGGCTTTCGGTGATCGGGTTCGGCGGCATCGTGGTGATGAACGCCGAGCCGGACCACGCGAGCCGCATGGTGGCGGAGGCCGTGGAACGGGGCGTGAACTACTTCGACGTGGCCCCCAGCTACGGCGACGCCGAGGTCAAGCTGGGCCCCGCTCTCGAACCCTACCGTAAGGACGTGTTCCTCGCCTGCAAGACGGCCCAGCGCGAGCGGGAAGCCGCCGAGGCCGAGTTCAACCAGTCGCTCGAGCGGCTCCGCACCGACTATTTCGACCTGTATCAGCTCCACGGCATCGTGGACGTGGCGAAGGACGTGGACGCCGTGTTTCAGAAGGGCGGCGTGATGGACATGCTCCTCGAACGGCAGAAAGCGGGCCAGATCCGGTTCATCGGCTTCTCCGTCCACACCATCGAAGCCGCCCGGGCCGCCTTCGATCGCTACGATTTCGCCTCCGTGCTGTTCCCGGTCAATTTCGCCTGCTACGGCAAGAACGACTGGGGTCCCGAGATCATGAAGATGGCCCGGGACAAAGGTGCGGCGCGCCTCGCCCTCAAGGCCATGGCCCGGCAGAAGTGGCAGGAAGGCGACCCGCGCAAGGGGCAGTTCGACAAGTGCTGGTACGAGCCCCTGGCGGACGCCGAGGAGGCCTCGCGGGCGCTGCGCTGGACCCTGAGCCAGCCCGTGACGGCGGCCATCCCGCCGGGCCACGACAACCTCTTCCGCATGGCGATGGACATCGCCTCGGGTCCCCTCGAGGTCGCTCCCGAGGAAGAGGAGATGCTCATGGCCTCGGCCCAGGCCCTTCAGCCCATCTTCCCCATCGCGTAATTCGGGATACGGACGCGGCCGCTCAATCCCCCTGGCCGCGGTCCGATTCGATCACCCATTCCACCGCGCGGCGGATGAGCTCGGCGCTGCCGCCCACGTGCAGCTTGCGGGCGATGCGCTCGCGGTGCGTCTCGACCGTTTTCATGCTGCGGTTGAGCCGCTCGGCGATCTGACGGACCGTCAGGCCCCTCCCGAGGAGCTGGAACACCTCGAGCTCCCGGTTCGACAAGGTGGCGACGGGATCGCGGCCCGGCTGCAGTCCGCCCTCGGCCACCCTCGCGAGCATCCCTTCCGCGACCTGAGGGCTGACGGCCACACCTCCCTGCAGGACCTTGCGCATGGCCTCGAGCAGTTCGTCGGTGTCGGCCTGCTTGTTCACGTAGCCCCGGGCGCCCGCCTGCAGGGCCCGCTCGCCAAAGAGCATCTCGTCGTGCATCGAGTAGACGAGGATGGGAACGCCGCGGAACCGGGCCTTGATGTCGCGGATGAGCGT
>CAYVOE010000562.1:1369-3226 GCA_964452795.1 uncultured Nitrospiraceae bacterium | reverse complement strand
TCGTTGTCGCAGTTCTCCGCGATGTACTCGTTGTTGCTCGTGAGGTCATAGGTGGTGCGAGGTACCCCGAAGCATACGGCGAAGGTCTCGCGGCCGGGATAGGTCTCCGCCAAATCCTGCCGCAGGTCGTCGAAGGTGTACCGGTCGATGAGGGGCCCGCCGCTGGCGAAAAGGTCGTCTGCCGGTGCGACCTTCTCATTCAAGATATGGACGTGGAAATCCAGGATGCGCGGGGGCAGGAAATCGTCCAGTTCCTCCTCAAAGATTCGTCGGTTTCGCTCGTGCTTGGTCGTCTCGCGCCACATGCTGATGTCCTTTCTGGGGGCTTGTGCCACTGCTGTTCGGATCGTCAATCCTCGGGCCCGCTTGCTCCGGTATTGTCGGTCGCCGGGTCCGCCAGGGCGGCCCGAATGGCCCGGGCGACGTGTTCCGCGAGAAATGCATTCCCGGATGGGTTGTAGTGCACGGCGTCTTCCATGCGCAATTCGTCGAGGCGCGGTGTCACCGCCTCGTGCAGATCGTTTATGGAGACGCCGTTCTCTTCCATTACCCGCTTTGCTGTCTCATTGTATAGGGGAATATCGGTTCCCTGCACCCACAACACATTGTGATGAAGGGTGGTGATGGGGGTGATGGTCGCCCATATCAGTCGCGCTCCGGTAGCCTTGAGCCGGGCGACCAGTTGGCGAAGGTTTGCTTCGTATTCCTCCTGGGTCGTCCGGATCTCGCCGTCTTCCAGGTGGTGAGCGTCCCAGATGCCCCAGTTGAAATGGATGACGTCCCAGTCGCCGTCGCCGAGCCACTCGTCCAGTTTTTCAAGGGCGTACCAGGTGGACTGGCAGTTTTCGCCGGGACGCTCCACATGCGCCTCGGTCTGAAGCAGCTCCGCCACGGGCTTCGTGTAGCCTATAGAGATCGAATCGCCGAGGATCAGGACCTTCGGCCGGTTCTCCGAGGGGGCGGCGGCCTCCGAAGAAGCCAGATCCACCACGCAGACGGCGTAATGGACCAATTCGTCGAGGGTCGCTTCGAGTCGGCCGTCTTCGACGGTCCATCCTTCCACGGTCCGGGCCTCGTCCCAATCGGGCGACACGACCCTCACGGCCTTCACCGCGCGGCCCTCGGGAAGGGCGAGTCGAAGGGAGATGTCGCGGTCCGGCGTCACCTCTTTTCCATCGGGGTAGGCGTTGTAGTTGACGCAGTGCAGGATCAGGCGGTCGTCCTGCCCCATCGGCACGAGGGCCGTGGACGGCTCGGCATCGGTCTCCAGAGGCAGGCTGTCCCGCAGCACCCAGGCCAGGGCGTCGCGGACCGATTCCGTGGGAGGCGTCGGCATACGGAGGGGAGTCTCCTTCTGGGGATCGCGCGGGTTGGCGTCCCAATACTCCTTCTCCGGCAACCCCGGATGGGCCGCGAGGCGACCCGCGCCCACCTCCCGTTGGAAAGGAGCGGACACCGCTTCACCGGCCCAGGTATCGACGGCGCCGGGACTGCGCGGCGACATTTCCGTGTCGTAACGCCCCGTCTCGCCGGTGGCGTACACCCCACCCCCGTTGCGCAGAAAGGCGTCGATGACCTCGACCTGTTCGTCGGTGAGGCACGCCACGTTCGGCAGGACCAGCGTGTCGTAGCGGCTCAGCACGTCCTCCGTGAGGTCCCGCTCGGCGATGAGGTAGTCGAAGGGCACGTGGAGATCGACGAGCATCTGGCCGAACTTCCACGCCGCGTGTTCGCCCTTCGGGATCTCGTGGAACGCCCGCGACCACAGGGAGACCACCACGCCCACGTTGGCCAGGGATTTGGAGTCGCGAAACAGATCCTCATTCTGCGCCACGAAATCGTGGTACTCCCGCCGGA
>CAYVOE010000562.1:0-1359 GCA_964452795.1 uncultured Nitrospiraceae bacterium | reverse complement strand
CTTCGGGGCGGCGGCTGTTCTGACACACCGCGCCCGCGGCGAGGGCCTCGGCGTTGGCGACGCGCTCCTGGGCGGGACTGTCGAAGGGCCCCATGTTCCACACGATCACCGCGGGCTTGCCGCCTCCGGCCGACCGAGCCATGAGGTACGAGCATAGAATGCTGTAGGGCGCGGCGCCGTGGCCCCACTCTTCGAAGTGGGTGTAGTCGTAGACGTCCATCATGGCGTTGACGAACATCCCGTCTACCCGGTTGTCGTCCACGCGGGCCGACATGTTGGTGCCGAGGGCGAAGCGCGGGTTGGCGGCCTTCACCGCTTCCCGGACGGGCGCCCATGCCTCCTCCCAGCACCGGTAGCGCCAGCGCAGGTGATGGCGATTCACCGCCTGCGTAAATTCCTCGCCCGACTCGGAAGTGGGAAGCGGCGCCTCGGGATCGAGTCCTTTCTCGCGGAGATATTCCTGCCATTTTTTCTTACAGTGATCGCAGTGGCAGTACAGCACGGCCTTGTCGGCGTAGCCGCCCACGTCGTAGAAGACCCCGTCGAAGCCGTTCTCAATAAACAGCAGGGCCGTCTCTCGCTGGAGGTCCATCCAGTGGGGGTTGTTATAACAGCTTGTGAAGACCTGTTCGCCGTAATAGCCGCCCAGATGGGGCTGACGGTTGCCCTCCGGGTCGCGGGCATAATACGTCTCCGGGTCGAGGCCGTACTCCTCGAAGATCTCCGGCTCGAAGGAAATCGTGGTGTAAGACGTCCACACCGCGATGCCGGCTTTGTGCAGCTCTTCCACGTCCGCCCGCCAGGCCTTGTCCATGCCTTCGACCATCATGGGCAGGGGTTTGAGGCTACCGGCCCACGAGCCCTCCCGTTCGGGCGCGGGGTATACGTTCACCACATTGGCGTTCACGGACTTCGCCGCGTCGAGATTGACCATGTGGGGCTGATCTCGTACCCAGATGAGCGCGTTCCGCATGGGATCCGGCAACGGATCCGGCGCCGCCGCCGCCGTGGCGGACTCTGCAGCGACCGGCCCGCCGACCGCACACGCCAGGACCGCCAGCAAGACCCAACAGGTCCACGCACGTCGCACCGTCAAGACTCCTTTCCCGGCCGCGATCCCGCGGTCGCGACGAACGCAACAGGGCCGTCGGGGTATGCTCCATTCCCCGCCGGCCCTGCCCGAGTTGCCGGTACGCTCAAGGACCATCCCGTCAACCTGTGTCGAGAACCGACGCTCGATCACCCGAAGGAATATTGCGGGATCTTGAGGAGTTCGCCGTCCTTGAGGGCGGATTGGTGGGCCACGATGCCGGCCACGGTCATATTCAGCGCCCAGGCGATATCGACCAGGGGCTTGCG
>CAYVOE010000561.1:0-3227 GCA_964452795.1 uncultured Nitrospiraceae bacterium | reverse complement strand
GACCGCGTGGTCACCCTGTCCGAGGGCCGCGTCACGGGCGTCTTCGATCCCCGCGCGGACGGCGAGGAGGCCATCGCCGCGGCGGCGGTGCCGCGATCGACCGCGGAGGCGGAGCCCCAGCCGCAGACGCGGGTCTCGTCGGTTCCGCGCCTGCTCCAGTTCCGCGAATTCGGCCTGCTGGCGTTCATCCTGTTCCTGTCCCTCGGTATGGCGCTCTACAAGCCCCGCGAGTTCGCCACGGTCGGCAATTTTCTCGACATCTTTGCCAACGCCGCCATCCCCGCCATTGTGGCCCAGGGGGCCATGCTCATCATCTGCGCGGGCGGCATCGATATCTCCGTGGGGGCTCTCATGGGCCTGGTCGCGGCGGTGGCCGCCCTGGCGGCCAAGGCAGGCGCGCCGCCCCTGGTGTGTCTCGGCCTCGCGGTGGTGTTGGGCTGCGCCTTCAGTCTCGCCAACGGCGGCGTGTCGCTCCTGGCGCGGATCCACCCCATCATCGTCACCCTCGCGGGCATCAGCATTTACCGCGGCACCATGCGAATCGTCATGGGCGGAACCGAGATCCAGCTCCTTCCGCCGGAATACCGCGCCTTTGCCGTGGGCGACCTCCTGGGCGTCCCGAAACTGGTGTGGTATGTGGTGGCCGTGACGGTCTTCAGCCATTTCCTGTTGCGGTACACCCTGAGCGGGCGGCGCATCCTCGCCCTGGGCAATTCCGAGTCCGCCGCGCGCCTTATCGGGCTCTCGAAGACGCGCCTGACCCTCCTGGCCTTCGCCATCTCCGGTGTCTTCGTCGGCCTCGTCTCGGTGCTGCACCCGGCCTTCTACGGCGGCGTCCAGGCGAACACGGGGGAGGGGATGGAGCTGAAAGCCATCGCCGCGGCGGTCATCGGCGGCACCAACATCCTCGGCGGCCGGGGCTCGGCCTTCGGCACGCTGTTGGGCGCGTTCCTCGTGGCGCTCCTCTACAACGCGCTGATCCTGGCCCAGGCCAGCTCCTACTGGCAGAACATCTTCGTCGGCGGACTGATCCTCCTGGCCGTCGTGGTCGACGCGCTCCTCGAGCGGTTGCGGGTGGCCCCACGATGATACGGCGCACGCTGCTCTCACGAGAAGGCATCCTGCTGCTGGTGCTGGCGGCCCTGTTCACCGGTTTCGCGCTGCGCGTGGACGGGTTCCTCGACCCCTACGGCCTCTTCGAGCGGACCCGCCACTGGGTCGTCCCCGGCATGATCGCCGTCCCCATGACCTTCATCATCGCTACGGCCGGCATCGACCTGTCCGTGGGATCCATGGTGGCCATGTGCGGCGTGGTTCTGGGCGTGCTCTACCGCGACGCCCAATGGCCCCTGGCCCTGGCGGCCCTCGGCGCCGTGCTGACGGGCCTCGGGGCCGGCGCCTTCAACGGGGCCGTCAGCAGCTACCTCCGGATCCCGCCCCTGGTCGTGACGCTCGCCACCCTCGCCCTCTACAGCGGTGTGGCCATGGGCCTCAGCCGGGGCGCGCCCATCACGGGGTTTCCCGAAGGCTTTCTGTCGATAGCTCAGGGCGATCTGTTCTCTTTCGACGCGGGTCCGGCGGGTCAGGTCCACGTGCCGCGTTCGTTGCCCGCGCTTTTCGTGGCGGTGGCGGTGGGATGGCTCCTGTTGCGCCGCTCCTGGGTGGGACGATTCACCGAGTGCATCGGCGAAAACGAAACGGCCGCCGAATTTGCCGCCATCGACGTGCGCCGCCTCAAGATGGCGCTCTACGCCGCTTCCGGGCTGGTCTGCGGCATCGGTTCTCTCTTTTACACGGCCCAGTACGCCACGGCCCGGGCCGACGCCGGACGCGGCCTCGAGCTCGAAGTCATCGCCTGCGTGGTCATCGGCGGCACCCGAATCAGCGGAGGCAGCGGCTCCATCCTGGGGTCCTTGCTCGGACTTCTCATCATCGGTATTCTTAGGTACGGCCTCGAAATGGCCGACGTGAAATCGCAGAACCTCGTGATCGTGGTGGGCGTCCTGCTCATCGTCACGGCGGTGTTCAACGAATGGATGGCAGGGCGGAGCGGAGCGAAATGACGAAAAAAAACCGGTCGATGGGGTTTGTCCTGTGTGGAATCGCGTGGGTGCTGGCGGCGTCGCTGTTCACCGGATGCACCGGTGACGCCGCCGACGAATCGTTGACCATCGGGGTCATGCCCAAGCTCATCGGCATCGACTATTTCAACGCCACCCAGAAGGGCGCCGAAGAGGCCGCGAAAGAGCTCGGAATCCGCCTCGAATACAACGGCCCCTCCGTAAACGACACCACCGTTCAATCCCAGATGATCGACACCTGGATTGCCAAGCGCTACGACGCCATCGCCGTGGCGCCCAACGATCCCGCCGCCATCACCCCCGTGCTAGCCAAGGCCCGCGAGCGCGGCATCAAGACCGTCGCCTGGGATGCCGACGCCGAGAAAGACGCCCGCGACCTCTTCGTCAACCAGGCCACGGTCGACGGAATCGCCCGCACCTTGATGGATCTCATGGCCCAGGAGGCCGGACCCGACGCCCGCTACATCATCATCACCGGGTCCCTCACCGCGGCCAACCAGAACATGTGGATGGAGGCCATGGAGAAGTACCGCCAGGAGGCCTACCCCGAAATGGTCAATCTGTCGCCCACGCCCAAGGCCTCCGAGGAAGACGCCGCCCTCGCCACCCAGGTGGCCGCGGACGTGCTCAAGTCCTATCCCGAGCTCGACGGCATCTTCGCCATCACCTCGGTGGCCCTCCCCGGTGCGGCCGAAGCCCTGCGCGCCGCAGGCATGGCCGATCGCGTGTTCCTCACGGGCCTTTCCACGCCCAAGCGCATGCGCGAATATGTCGAAGACGGTACCGTGCGCAAAGTCGTCCTGTGGAACGCCGTCGATCTCGGCTACCTCACCGTCTACGCCGCCGAAGCCCTCGCCACCGGCAAGCTGAAGCCCGGCGACACGACCTTCACCGCCGGCCGCCTTGGCGAAGTCGAAGTCAACGGCGACGAGATCATCCTCGGCCCGCCCCTGGTCTTCGACGAATCCAACATCGCCCAGTACGATTTCTAGGTCGCCCCGTCCGACCACGGCAAGACTCTACTACGAGCGCCCGCAGACCCCACGCGGGCGCTCGATCCGTTTCCGCCCACACCCCCGTTTCTTGCCGATGGGGATCCATATGCAGCGCGTCGGTCCGCCAGACGATGTGACCGCTCCGGTATAA
>CAYVOE010000560.1:0-3229 GCA_964452795.1 uncultured Nitrospiraceae bacterium | reverse complement strand
CGTATGGCCGGCGGCCCACGGCGGCGCCCCCCATCCGGGCATCATCGAGGCCTATGACAACACGGGCGGCCTGTTCACCGACATCAATTGCATGCCCACGTGGACGGGCGTCTACCGCCACGCCGACTGGGGCGACAAGGACCTCACCGAGGCGGCGGCGGCGCACACCATCTGGGGCTCGCCGCTGGACGACGACGGCACGCGCCTGCCGAGCACCTATCACCGGTTGAAGGAAGGCATCGAGCGCTTCGCCATCACCGACATCAACAACCCCGCCGCCGCCAACGTGGCCCAGTCCACGCTCCCCATCATGTGGGACGCCTGGGCCAGCAATGTGAACATCGTCAACGACACCGGCGTGGCCTATTTCAACCACGTGCCGGGCGGCTCGAACGTGCTCTACATGGACGGCCACGTCGAGTTCGTGCGCTACAAGGCCAAGTATCCGCTCGCCTTCCCGGCCGACGCCTCCAACGGCAACATGGGCTGGGAGCTGCCCATCCGCGTCCAGTACTTCGGCGGCTGGGGCTGATATCGCAACTTGAATCGAAACCGTGCAAGCCGGGGAGCGTTCCTTCCGGGGAACGCTCCCCGTCGTTGTAGGAGGGTGAGCATGCACCGGGGATTCCGCAGCAGAGTCGCTGCCGTTCTCGCTTGCCTGGGGCTTGCGGCCCTGGGCTGCAACAAGACGGAGGTGGAGGAGAGCTATACCCCCCGCCTGTCCGAGGAACAGCAACAGGAAGTCAGCGAAATGGACCGGCAGTTGCAAAACCTGATTCAGAACCAGGTTCAGCCGACCATGAATCGCGGGGCGGGCGAGCAGGCGCCGGGCGTCGAGCCGGCACCCGAGGGGCAATAGGGCGCAACGCCGTGGCTGCGGCCGGAGGTGGGCTCGGATCGCGTGATCAACTTCTGGAATACGCGCGCCGGTTAAAGGACCGGTTCGCCTCCGAGTCGCGGCGGGATTCCGGTCCGAAAAGGTTTGCATGTTTGTGCGCGATTATGTACGATGTGGCCCGGTTTCGCCGGTTCCGGCGGCCCGTGGAGACGCTCCGGATCGTCGGAGACGAGGCGGCAAACCCAAGGGAAAGCGGTAGCGCGCTTTCAAAGCACGACCGAGGCGCCACAGGAGACCCAGCATGTTGTTCCGAATCGGCCGATGCGTCGTTGTCTTGTCGAGTTTCCTCTTCGCGGGGGTGGGCTGCGGCGAGCCCGAGGTGGAGGAAAGCTACAACCCCGCCTTGTCGAAGGAGCAGCAGCAGCAGGCCAGCCAGATGGATCAGCACCTGCAGAACCTCATACAGAACCAGGTGCAGCCGACCATGGACCCTTCGGCCGGCACGGAGCCTCCTTCCGGCACCTCGTCCGCGCCGTAACCTTCGTCCCGCGACCGCGCCGAGTCCGACCGTACGCGTATGCGCCCGCTTCCCGCGCGGTGCCGGGGCATGGCCTTTATACTTACATTCCTGCGCGATTGTGCTCTGATTGCGGGGGCTCCTCGCCTTTCCGCCCGGGGATCCACACTTGTTCCGTCGTCCTACTCACAGGAAACAATGGACGAGACCGCTGTGTTGCGGTGGATCTTCGATGCCGTTTGATTCTGTTTGTTTGTGTCTTAGTGGTGTTCAAATCTTGCGCAAAGTGCTTGACAGGAATCCCGACTCTTGTTACATTGCGCACGTGTCCGGGCCGGGCTCTGGCAGACCCGGCGAGCCGCGCCGGAACGGGGGTCGGCGCGGTGTACGGCAGAGGAGGGATTCCCCGGGGCGTGGGAGAGGCATCCACCGAGACGTGGCGAATCGCGATACACCCTTGGTTATTTGAGAAGGGTCGCCTCCCGTCTCCGATGGAGGCGACGGACACCGAGAAGGAGACCGGAGATGAAGGGAAGGGGGTTCACGCTCATCGAGCTGCTGGTGGTGATCGCCATCATCGGCATCCTCGCCGCCATCTTGCTGCCGGCGCTGGCCCGGGCCCGAGAGGCCGCCAACCGCGCCAGTTGCGCCAACAACCTCAAGCAGTTCGGACTGATATTCAAGATGCACGCGGGCGAAAACAAGGGGGTCTTCCCTCCGGGGCAGCAGTGGAGGAACATCGCGTGGTTCCTCACGCCCATGGGACTGGGGGCGGACGCGCTCTACCCCGAATACTGGACGGATCCCAATATCATCGTCTGTCCGTCCGACGCCCGGTCGGGGAGCAGCAATCCCCTGGGGTTGGGAGGGACGTTCCCGCCGTCCTACTTTGACATGCCTGAAGACCTCGGTGCCGCCGTTCAGAAAGTGAAGGCGGGGGTGCCGGAGGACCCCAACGGCGACGCGGCCAAGGCCTGCATCGCCGGCATGCTGTCGAATCCCACCTCGTACATCTACGTGCCCTACGCGATCCGGAGCGCGAGCCAGATGATGGACCTTTTCTGGCTGTCGTCGAACTACCTCGCCTACTGGCAACAGGCCCATCCCGGCCAGACGCCGCCCGGACTCTCGCTGCTTGAACTGCCCTACTACGAGAACACGGGAACGCTGTTTCAGGCCATCGGGTGCGACCTGACCTGGGGCGGACTCTTCAACCACCACGAGTGGGGCGAAGAGGACATCACCTTCGCGGCCCTTGCCCACGCCGGCTACGGCTTCCCGAACGACGACGACGGGACGCCCCTGCCGACGGCGTATCACCGGCTGAAGGACGGCATCGAACGGTTCTTCATCACCGACATCAACAACCCCGGCGCCGGTGCCCGGGCGCAGAGCGAGATCCCCATCATGTGGGACGCCTGGGCCACCGACTACAACATTCTCGCCCAGATGGGACAGGCCAATACCGGCGCGGTCACGTACTTCAACCATCTCCCCGGCGGCAGCAACGTCCTGTGGATGGACGGCCACGTCGAGTTCGTCCGGTACCGGGAGAAGTTCCCCCTGGCCTATCCCACGAGCGCGGCGAACGGCAACTGCGGCTGGCAGTATCCGGATTACGCGGACTGGTTCGGCGGCTGGGGCTGATCCCGGGCCTCGCAGAAACGCGGACCGACGAAGAGGGAAGAACCGACATGCGTCTCCGAGGCTATAAGGTACTCGCAGCGGCGGTCCTCGCCGGGATGGCCCTCACGGGTTGCGGTTCGAAAGCGGTGAAGATCGCGGACGACCGGCAGATCACCGACGAGCAGCTTCAGCGGGCGACCCAGATGCAGCAGCAACTCCTTCAACAGGGTCTACAGACGCAGCAGGAC
>CAYVOE010000559.1:0-3233 GCA_964452795.1 uncultured Nitrospiraceae bacterium | reverse complement strand
TCGCCAAACGAAAGCCCGGCACGCATTCAGCGGCCGGGTTTTTCTTATTCTCGAAGTCCCGTCGTTCGCTTGGCTACGCTTACCCCTACAGCCACGAGCGCGCGCGGACGGGGCTTCGGCCGCGCCGTCAGCGGCACTAGGGGCCGCGCCAACCGTTCTTCTGCATGGTGGCAGCCGGGCCACGAGCTCGCCCCACAGTCCTCGTGCCCCACGTCTTGTCATAGGCCCAGGCAAAATTACGCGCGGGAGAGTTCGCTGCGCCGCGCCGGCACCGCAAGCGGCAGTCTCCCGAGGGGGACGCCACCCGGCTGGCAGACTCACGAACGCACCATTCCACCCACTCCGCAGGACGCGCCCATGCGTCGACTGATGGCGGTTGCATTGGCGGTCTCGGCCCTGAGCCTCGTGGCCTGCGGTGCGCGGGAGGTACAGCTCGTCGCGCCAGCGCCCGGCCACCGGACAGCCCTCGACTGCGCGCTCAACGAGGCCAACGCGCGAGGCTACCTCCCAGGGGCCGGAGGCGTGGACGCCGGCCACCTGACCGTGGATCGGAAGGTAGGCGGCGGTACCGGGGAAGAGGTCCTGACCCGCCTGATGACCTTCGGGCTGGCAGGCGCGAACAGCGTGGACCTCGACCGTCTCGTGATCGTTGGCGCCGGCGGGGATCTGCGAATCACCGCCTGGGCCATCCGAGAGGTTGGCAAGGCCGACAGCCCCCGAAAGGAAGAGGTGGCGGACGCCCGGGAGATCCTGGCGAAGTGCGCTCGCCCGGAGGGGTGATTCCACGTCCCGCGCGGCTACTCCGCCCCCTGGAAGTGAACCCCTGGAAAGTCATGGGATCATGGCGAGCGATCATCTGGATCTGAGACTGGACCGGCAGCTCGCGAACAAGGTCTACGAGGCGATCGAGGCCCTGAACGGTGCGACTTACGCCGCGGCTTTGGAGGGATTGCACATTGAGATCCATGTCAGCGAGGAGGAGGAGCAAGGGGAGGGTGCCGCGCCCTGGCCGATGGTAACGGCGCACATCGAGCGCCGTATCAGTTACGGGGAAGAGCCCGCCGATTAGCGCCTCTGGCTGACGGTCACGACACCTGGCCAGAATCCGTCAGTGTACGCGCCACGGCCGTAGCCGGCCGGTTTCCCGGTCGTCGGGACATCCTCATGACCGCCAGCCGCGCGGCCAGGCGGCCCGGGAGTCGTGGGCCCACACTGCCCAGGGCATGCCTCCGCTACAGACGACGCACGGGGACCCCTCCCAATCCGCCCGGACACCGCCGACAGAATGGTCGGGCCGGGCCTGAACGGCGAGCGGCACGGGCCGACGCGACGGTCCAAAGGGCGCAGCCAGAGGTAGAGAATGCGTGCCTCTTCGGCCGGGTCCACCCGTCCTGTGCGGGCTCTCTATCGAGCTGGCTCGTCGAGTCAGCACGACTCAGTGCGCGGCAGATGCTCGGGCTACCCTGGGAGAACCGGTCCGCGACGTGCCGACGGCTGCCGTGGACCGCGGAACACGGAGCAACCCGGCAAGGGTGCCATGCGTTACTAGATAGCAGCAAAGTTGCATTTTGCTTATTGTAATGACCATGTATTGCATCGTTATCGACAAGCCCTTGACCGTAGGAATCGAGAATCCGACACGGCCCGGTCTACAGGGGCGAAGCTGAAGAATCCCGGTGGCGCGCTCCCTCGGAGAGTTGCTCTCACGGCCCTCCCCGGCCATTATGTCCACGCGCCCGCCAGGCCGTGCTTGATCGATTTCCGAGAGAAACAGGTCGCAGGAGGAAGGTGACGTTGCCCAGAAAGGCGAGAAAATCCACTCGGGGGAACGCTTCGTCTGCCCCCCTCGGCTACGAGGCCCAGCTCTGGAAGATGGCCGACGCGCTCCGGGGCTCGATGGACGCGGCGGAGTACAAGCACGTCGTCCTCGGGCTCATCTTCCTCAAGTACATCTCCGACGCCTTCGAGGAGACGCGCGCCCGGCTCGAGGCCGAGCGGGACCAGGGGGCGGACCCCGAGGACCCGGACGAGTACCGGGCGCTGAACGTCTTCTGGGTCCCGCCCGAGGCCCGGTGGGACTACCTGAAGTCCCAGGCGCGCCAGCCCACCATCGGGCAGCTCGTGGACGACGCGATGGAGGCCGTCGAGCGCGACAACCCCGCGCTCAAGGGCGTCCTCCCGAAGGACTACGCCCGCCCGGCCCTGGACAAGACGCGCCTCGGGCAGCTCATCGACCTGATCAGCAACATCCGGGTGGGCGACGAGGAGGCCCGCTCGAAGGACGTCCTCGGCCGCGTCTACGAGTACTTCCTCTCGCAGTTCGCGAGCGCCGAGGGTAGGAAGGGCGGCGAGTTCTACACGCCGCGCTGCGTGGTCCGCCTGCTCGTGGAGATGATCGAGCCGTTCCGCGGGCGCGTCTACGACCCCTGCTGCGGCTCGGCGGGGATGTTCGTGCAGTCGATGGAGTTCATCCGCGCCCACGCCAACGGGAACGGGAACGGCGGCAAGGCGAAGGCGGACATCTCCATCTACGGCCAGGAGTCCAACTACACCACGTGGCGCCTGGCGAAGATGAACCTCGCGATCCGCGGGATCGACGGGCAGATCGCGCACGGCGACACCTTCCACGACGACAAGTTCCCGGACCTCAAGGCCGACTACATCCTGGCCAACCCGCCGTTCAACGTGTCGGACTGGGGCGGCGAGCGCCTGCGGGACGACAAGCGCTGGAAGTACGGCGTCCCGCCCGTGGGGAACGCCAACTTCGCCTGGGTCCAGCACATCATCCACCACCTCGCCCCGGGCGGCGTCGCCGGCTTCGTGCTCGCCAACGGCTCCATGTCCTCGAACCAGTCGGGCGAGGGGGAGATCCGGAAGAACATCATCGAGGCCGACCTGGTCGACTGCATGGTCGCGCTCCCGGGGCAGCTCTTCTACTCGACGCAGATCCCGGCCTGCCTGTGGTTCATCGCCCGGGACCGGCACAACGGGAAGTACCGGGACCGGCGGGGCGAGGTGCTCTTCATCGACGCCCGGAAGATGGGCGTCATGGTGAGCCGCACGCACCGCGAGCTGACCGACGAGGAGATCCAGCGCATCGCCAGGACCTATCACGCCTGGCGCGGACAGAAGGAAGCTGGCGAGTACGCCGACGTCCCGGGCTTCTGCAAGAGCGCGACGATCGAGGAGATCCGGAAGCACGGCTACGTCCTGACCCCGGGGCGCTACGTCGG
>CAYVOE010000558.1:0-3241 GCA_964452795.1 uncultured Nitrospiraceae bacterium | reverse complement strand
GGAAGTGCTTACGAAAGGCGGGTTTACATCGATTCTGCCCACACCCTCTGTGGGCGCCCAGGCAGAGCGACGCGGCAATCTTTACCTATGGGATGACCATGACTTCGCGGACCTGGATCATCGGCTCACGTGAGATTGCCGCGTCGCTCCTGTGTAAGCGCTCATCGGAGGCACGGGAGTATCCAAAGGTTGTCCCTCCGTTCGTCTGTACCCCCACAGGAGCCCGCTCCTCGCAATGACGGGTAGGCGGTACCTCAGGAACCCTTCGAGCGCAGTCCTCGTAGGCTTACGCGGGGAGGGGCACCCTCACATCCCCGTCCAGCGCAGTCCTCGCGGACCTGCGACGGGCGGGGCGGATGCCCATCCCGCAATGGCCCCGTCCTACGGCTAACCTCCCGTCCCGCCGGGGCCTCTTCGTGCTTGCATCACGTGGGATAAAGGCGATATATTATATCGACTTTAGCGTCGGTCCGATCCCCCCGGACCAGGAAGCCAAGGAGTGAAGGCACCATGTACTGCGACCAGTGCGAACAGACCTATCCGGGCCAGGGATGCACCGAAATCGGACGGTGCGGCAAAAACGAGGACGTCGAATCCCTGCAAAAGATCCTCCTCTACGGGCTGAAGGGGATGGCGGCGTACAAGCACCACGCTCGCCGCCTCGGAAAGACCGACCCCGAAGTCGAGGCCTTCATCGAAGAGGCCCTCTTTGCGACGATGACCAATGTGAATTTCGACCTCGAGAGCCTGCTGGAAATGGTGCTCGAGTGCGGCCGCATGAACCTGAAGACCATGCAGATGCTCAACGACGGCCACGTGGAGGTGCTGGGCCGTCCCGAACCGGTGGAAGTGACCGAGGGCATCCAGCCCGGGCCGGGCATCCTGGTGACGGGCCACGACCTGGTGGACCTGCGGGACCTGCTCGAGCAGACCGAAGGCACGGGGATCAACGTCTACACCCACGGGGAGATGCTGCCCGCCCATTCCTATCCCGAACTGCGCAAGCACAAGCACTTGGTGGGGCACTTCGGCGGCGCCTGGCAGAAACAGCGCCTCGAGTTCGAACGCTTCGGCGGTCCGGTGGTGGCCACCACCAACTGCGTCCTCATCCCCAACGCGGTGAACACCTACCTCGACCGGCTCTTCACGACCCGGGCCACGGCCGTGCCCGGCGCCGCGCGCATCCCGGGCACCGACTTCTCCGCCGTGATCCGCCGCGCCCGCGAGATCGGGCCCCTCGAGCCGACGGAGACGAAGAAATCCACCGTGGGCTTCCATTATACGACCCTTCTCGACCTCGCCGACACGATTGTGGCCGCGGTGAAGTCGGGCGACATCCGCCACTTCTTCCTCGTGGGCGGGTGCGACGGAGCCGAGTCCGAGCGCCGATACTTCGCCGATTTCGCCGCCGGCGCGCCCGCGGATTCCGTCATATTGACCCTGGGTTGCGGGAAGTTCCGCATCCGCAACCACGACTACGGCACCGTGGCCGGCCTGCCCCGGTTCCTCGACATGGGCCAGTGCAACGACGCCTACGGCGCCATCCAGGTGGCCCTCGCCCTGTCGAAGGCCTTCGAGTGCGGCGTCAATGACCTGCCGCTCACCCTCGCGATTTCCTGGTTCGAGCAGAAGGCCGTCGCCGTGCTGCTGACCCTGCTTCACCTGGGCGTCAAAGGCATTCGCCTCGGCCCGCAACTGCCGGAGTTCGTGACGCCCAACGTCCTGGCGGTGCTTCAGCAGGAGTTCGATCTTCGGTCCGTCGGCGAAGACGCTTCGGCCGACCTCGAGGCGGCGCTCGCCGGAGTCTAAAACGAGAATGCGCGGCGGCCCCTTCATCGCCCGACGCGACGGGGGGCCGCCGCTCTTTGATTTCCCTCGCGAGCCCCGGCGGGCTCTCAACGGCAACCCAAGACCAAGGAGGTACGGCACGTGCTGACGAAGACCACCGAAACGGCCATCCAAGCCCTCCTCTACCTGTGCCTGCACCAGGAAGAAGGCCCCGTGCCGCCCGGACAGATCGCGGAACGCCTCGGGGCCTCTCCGACCTACCTGGCGAAGGTCTGCACGCTCCTCGCCAAGGCCGGCATCGTCCGGGCCCACCGCGGCGTCAAGGGCGGACTCACCCTCAGCCGCGATCCCGAAAGCATCACCCTCCTCGATATTCTCGAGACCTGCCAGGGGAAGGTCCTCGGCGACTACTGCCAGGAATATGGACGCCCGGAATGGGTCTGCGCCTTTCACCTCGCCATGCGCGACGTGCACGACGCCGTCGTGGGGGCCCTGCAACGGTGGACCCTCGCCGACCTCGCCGCCAAGCCCGGGCCTTCGCCCGAGATCGCCGACTCCGTCCACTGCCGGATGGCCCCCGTCCTGCGCGCCCTCGACGACGAGAGTGCCCAACTCCGCGAACCCCGTTAGCGCCGGTTCCCGAGCCGCCGGCGCCGCCGCCGTGATGGATGAAAACCGAGGGGAGGCAGACCGGGCCGGAGCGGCGAGGCCAGGCGTGTAGAAACGCCCCGACGGGGATAAGCACGCAGCACATCCGCCCGACACACAATGCACCCCTTCCGCCCCCGACGTCGGTCTGAGAAAATTCCCCGAAGGGGATACATACGTAACGCGTCGACCCGATCAACGACCCGACCGTTCCGGCATCACAGTCCGCAGGGGAAAATTCCCCGAAGGGGATACATGATTTAGCCCAGGGTCAGCGAGCGGAGCGAGCGCCACCCTGGGATCAGGACCGCCCCCACTTTCTTTTCCCCGAAGGGGATACATACGCAGCGATACAGGCCAACCATTGGAGGGGAGCGTTTCGCAACCGACTTTCGCTCCACCCGTCGTAGCGCTACGAAGACTGCGCTCAATGGGGCGGTGAGCCTGCCCCCACCCGTCATTGCGAGGAGCGGGCCCCCCGGTGATCGACGTCGCGTGGGCGCCTTTGAATGCATGCACACCCTAACCGTCCCGAAGCGCTCACACATAAGCGACGCGGCAATCTCACCTGAGCCAATGATCCCTGTCCGCGAAGTCAAAGTCCTACCATAGGTAAAGATTGCCGCGTCGCTCTGTCTGGGCGCCCACAGGCGGCGTGGGCAGATCCGGCGTAACCCCTCCTCCGGAAGTGAGTTCCTGGGAGGACCGCTCCTCGCAATGACGGGGGGGCAACCTCACGACCCTGTCCAACGCAGTCCTCGTAGTCCTACGATCGGTGGGAGTCAACATCGGCGGCGCGACGGTC
>CAYVOE010000557.1:0-3273 GCA_964452795.1 uncultured Nitrospiraceae bacterium | reverse complement strand
CGGCGCAAGCCGCTTGGGGGCTCGCAATGACGGGTAGGGGCAGGCTCACCGCCCCGTCCGGCGTAGTCCTCGTAGTCCTACGATGGGTGGGACTACCCTCATGACCACATCGGGCACGGTCCCCGCATTCCTAACAATCAGTGGGGCGGATGTCGACGCCGGGACGGATCGAGCCAATGGTTGGCCTGCATCGCTGCGTATGCATCCCCTTCGGGGAAAAGACGGGGGTGGGTGGCGGTCCTTAACCCAGGGTGGCGCTCGCTTACGCTCGCTGACCCTGGGCTAACTTATGTATCCCCTTCGGGGAATTAGCCTCACGGGCGGATGTGGACTCCAGAACGGCCGGGGCATTCGTCGGACCGACGCGCTGGGTATTTATCCCCTTCGGGGAATCTCCACGGGCGGCCGGTGATACCGGAACGGTCGGGTCGTTGGTCGGGTCGACGCGTTGCGTATGTATCTCCTTCGGGGAATTTCCACAGGCGGACGGCCCCGGATGATCGCGTCGCACGTTCGGCCGATGTGCTACGTACCAATCCCTTTCGGGGCAAAACCCTCCGTACATGCGGTTTGGCGGCGTGCGGGGGGCGATCCATACGGCGCTTCCCTTTGTGGAGGCGGGGGCTTTAGAATGCGGGGACGCCGGAGCCTTCGGGCGGATTCAAGAGGAGAACATTCGATGAAGCGGGTCGGTTTTGTGTCGGTAGCCATCGTGGCGTTGGCGCTGGCCTTCGGGGTCGGCGCGGCGGAAGGTCCCGAGATCAAGCGGTGGACGGTGATCGAAAAGAACGACAAGGGGGAAGACGTCGAGGTCAAGTACATGACCATCGACGGCGTGATGGTCCACGAGACCGATCCGGCGCTTCAGCCGCCGCCGCCCGTGGTCACGCCGGGCACGGAAAGCACGCAGGAGCAACCCGGTCGGGCGCCGTCGGATGCGGTGGTGCTCTTCGACGGGACGAATCTGGAGGCCTGGACGTCGGAGGACGGCAAGCCGACCCAGTGGATCGTGGAAGACGGCGCCATGCTGCCCACGGAGGACTCGGGGATGATCCGGACGAAGCAGGAGTTCGGGTCGTGCCAGCTTCACGTGGAGTTCGCCACGCCGAAGGAGGTCAGCGGCACGGGACAGGGCCGCGGCAACAGCGGCGTCTTCCTCATGGGCCATTACGAGGTCCAGATCCTGGACTCGTATGAGAACGCCACCTATCCCGACGGGCAGGCCGCGGCGCTCTACGGCCGTAACGTTCCCCTGGTGAACGCCTGCCGTCCGCCCGGCGAATGGCAGTCCTTCGACATCGTGTTCCACCGGCCCGTGTTCAACGAGCAGGGCGAGGTGGTGCGCAAGGCCACCTTCACCGTGTTTCACAACGGCGTGCTGGTCCACGACCATGTGGAGCTTTCGGGCGGTACCCTTTGGGACGGCCCGCACGCGGTCATCGACTATGTGCCCCATGGGGACAAGGGTCCCGTGATGCTCCAGGACCACGGCAATCCCGTCCGTTTCCGGAACGTGTGGATCCGGGAACTCGAGGACTAAACTTCTTCGGCCCGTCGTACCGGGTCGGTTCCGCGCGAGATCTCAAACACGGTCAAGTAACGATCGTCAAACGCATCGGGAGGTGCACGAATGCTGCTCATTTTGGGATTGCTGATGCCGCTGGCGGCGAGTCCGGCGGTCGAAGGGGCCCTGGACCCCGCCACGGGCACGCCCAGCGCCGACGGGTCGGTGATGTGGTTCGACGCCCTTGCGCTGGGCGTGGAAGGCCAGGGCTGGAGCGGCGATGACCTGAAGCGGCCTTACGACCGGCTGCCGGCGGAAGCGGAAGGGGTGGTGCGTGATGCGGTATGGGACCTGTCGCAGCATTCGGCGGGGCTCTGCGTGCGCTTCGTCACCGATTCGCCCGTGATTCGCGCGCGCTGGTCGGTGCGGAACGAAGAGCTGGGCATGCCCCACATGCCCGCCACGGGCGTCAGCGGCCTTGACCTATACGCCCGCCGAGGCGACGGCTGGGGCTGGGTCGGCGCGGGCCGCCCCCACCAGAAGGACAACGAGGGCGTGCTGGTGGAAGGCGCCCCGGAGGGGATGCACGAGTACCTCCTCTACCTGCCGCTGTACAACGGGACCGAATCGCTGCACCTGGGCGTGGCGCCCGATAGCGTGCTCGCCAAAGCCCCGGCCTATCCGGAGGAGCGGAGCAAGCCGGTGCTGTTCTGGGGCACGTCGATCCTCCAGGGCGGGTGCGCGTCGCGGCCGGGCATGGCCTATCCGTCGATCCTGGGCCGGAAGCTGAACCGGCCGACCATCAACCTCGGGTTCTCGGGCAACGGCCAGATGGACCCGGAAGTGACGGCCCTGATTGCGAAGCTCGACCCGGCGGCGTACGTCATCGATTGCCTGCCCAACATGTCGGAGGATATGGTGACCGAGCGCATGGAGCCGCTGGTGCGGGCGTTGCGCGAGGCCCATCCGGACACGCCCATCGTCTTCGTCGAATGCGTCCACTACCAGCAGGCCTGGTTCCTGGTGCAGCGGTGGGGCGCCCCCTACCAGAAGGTCAACGCGGCGCTGCGGGCCGAGTACGACCGCCTGGTGGAGGAAGGCGTGACGGGGCTTCACTACATCCCCGGCGACGACCTCTTCGGACACGACAGCGAGGCCGCCGTGGACGGCGTGCATGCCACCGACCTGGGCTTCCTGCGCATGGCGGATGCAATAGAACCCTACCTGCGCGAAATCCTCCCCTGACCGGCTCGTACTTCGGTGCGGAGCGTGCCGGAGTCACGGGGTTGCGCGGAAGCCGGGGTGACTTGATCCCGCGGCGGAAATGAATACAGTCGTGGGCCGGATGCGGCGCGGTGCGAGTCGTCGCGTCGTGCCCGGCCCGTGTCGGCAAGGCGGCTTGGACGGCCTGTCGCCGGATTCGCGGGGTATTCTCTTTTTCAGGGATGATAATATCCCGCGAGCCAGCCTCCTTGCATACTCTTTCCCGCTTCTGTTCCGGTTCCATCGGCAAGCGCAACCAGAAACCCGGTACAACCACAGCAGGAGGATACGGGTATGCTCAAACCGCTCCGAATTTTGGTCCTGGCCGTCGCCCTGCTCGGAGCCGTCCCCGCCGGCGCCGACATCATCCAGTTCACGGCGCCCCTGGGCCTGACGGGCGCGGATGGCGGGGCTGTTTAAAATCATCGGCGCGATCTTCTCGCGCTCCATCAGGGCGGCGGCATCGCGCGTCATCTGAAAGAGCGCCACCCGGCCCGGGTCCGACA
>CAYVOE010000556.1:291-3274 GCA_964452795.1 uncultured Nitrospiraceae bacterium | reverse complement strand
CATCCACCCGTGTCTGGAACTTGAAGTGCTCCTTCCCCGGCACGATCCGGTTGCTCAGGTCCATCAAATACTGGGGATCCATCTTCTCCTCCTGGCGGCCGCCCCGTGGGCGCCCTTCGGGCCGACAGACATTCGTCATCGACCGTCAGCCAAGTTCGATCTTTCCGCGACATCTTGAATGCGAATCACAGGTCGTTGTCTACGTATCGTCCGCATCTCATTTCACTACGGCTCCCTCCTCGAGACTCCGTTCCGGGCGCGCGCCCACGGCGGCGCTGCGGGTGGCGTGGATGAACCCGTCCTCATCCATGCGCCGCGCCCGGCGCACCGCGAGGACGATGCCCACGACTCCGATCGCCGTGAGCAGGACTCCTGGGAAGGTCGAGCCGAAACAGATCTTCACCAACCCCACGGCCGGGCCCAGAATGGCGGCGGCCATGATGGCCCATCCATAGAAGATGCCGCCCCAGGTCAGCGGTACGGGCAGACCCAGGCGGCGACGCATCGGTCCCCAGAAACCGGGAGGATTCACGCGGCGCGCGAACGTGTCGATCTGCGCTTCCTCGACGGGCGGCGTGAGGAACATGACGGTGACCCACACCACAAGGGATCCGAGCATGATGAGCAAAAACTTGTGGCCCAGGTATTGCTCGTTGTAGTCCGGGTGGAGCCACAAGGGAAACACAACGGCGATAAAGCCGGTGAAGAAGATGCCCGACAGCAGCGCCGCCAGCTCGGCCCAGGCGTTGACGCGCCACCACAACCACCGCACGACCTGCACCGAATAGATGGCCGAGGGCACCAGAAACAGGTAGGTGAGCAAGTTAAAGATGGATTCGGCCCGCAGCGCAATCAGGGCCGAGATGAGCGCCATGGGGATCATGGCGATCTGGCCCACTCGGACGTAGTGCTTCGCCGGGGCGTTTTTGACGACGAAACGGCGGTAGAAGTCGTTTACGGCATAGGACGAGCCCCAGCTCAGCAAGGTCGAGTAGGTGGACATGAAGGCCGCCAGCATGGACGCCACGAGGAGGCCTTTCAGACCGAGGGGCAGCACGGCCATGGCCATGCGCGGGTAGACTTGGCGTCCGTCCGTCATCTCGGGCATGTACATGCGCGCGGCCGCGATGGTGACGATCCACGGCAGCGGCACGATGGACCAGTACACCAGGGAGTGGAGCATGGCTCCCCAGGTAGCCTCCTTGGTCGAGCGGGCGGCGAATAGGCGCTGGCTCACGTATTGGCCGATGCCGGCGTTGTCGTGCCAGCGCAGCAGGAAGATGTAAAGGATGGTGAGGAGCGGCAGTCCGGCGGCGGCGCCGGTGCCGGGCATCACATTCAATTCATGGCCCGCCCAGCTCTCCTCGCTTTGAAGGAACGCGATGAGTTTGCCCGGACCGCCCACGACGGCCAGCGCAAAACCGGCCAGCACGAAGGAGCCGATGACGGCCACGAAGAACTGCATGAAGTCGGTGGCCGCCACGCCCCACAGACCCGATATGACGCAGTAGATGAGGGCGCCGGACATGGTGATGGCCACGCACTGCCACTTGGGAAGGCCCGTCGTGGCCTCCATGATGGTGGAGATGGACAGCGTGCTGACGGCCATCATCATGACGTTGAACACGAGGGCGAAATACAGGCTGTTGAATCCGCGAAGCCACCGGGCGGCAGGACCCGAATAGCGTAGCTCGAGAAACTCGAGGTCGGTGACGATGTGCGAGCGTCTCCAGAGGGGGGCGATGGTGAACACGTAGAACGAGAAGCCGATGGCCGTGCTCCAGTAGAGCCAGGTGGCTTCGATGCCGCGCTTGAAGACCACTTCGCCGATCCACAGGGGGGTATCGGCGGCAAAACAGGTGGCCGCCAGGCTGATGCCGATGACCCACCACGGGATCCCGCGCCCTCCCACGAAGTAGGCCTCGGCGTCCTTCGTGCCGCGACGGGCGAACAGGATGCCCAGGCCCACCGAGAACACCAGGTAAGCCGCGATGACGGCGACGTCAAGCGCTTCCAGGTACCCGTAGACCTCCGATGTCTTCATCCGACCACATCCCCGGGTTCAGGCCCCGTGCGAGGCGGCTGCGCTTCCGGTCATTTCGATTGAGGCTTGGCGTGGGCGCTGCGGCGCGTGCCTTGTCTACAGCCGCGTCTTCCAACGCAGGATCAGGGTCTCACCGTTCTGAAAGTCGTAGATCAGGTGGTCCGAATTCACAGCCAAGTACCTCTCCTCGACCATGTCGAAGACGTCGCAGGCCCAGGGGAATCGGATCGTTCGCGGGCCGGCGCCGTTCGCGTGGATGCACAGGAACGAGGTGTTGGCATAGAGCGTGTCGTCGCGGTCGTTGTAGACGTGGACCCCGGCTTCGCGGGCGAGCCGGCGATACACGGCCGCCGGCATTTCCGCGGAGATTGTGTACCAGGACGTCCAGTCGCCCATGTCTCGCCGCGCCATGGTGACCTTGTCCGTGCCGGGCAGCACGCCCCGCGTCTCGGCAGCCGGGTCGTCGACGTAGAAGAGCTGCGCCAGGGACTGCGCCGGTCCCACGGGCGACGGGCCGAAGGCGTCGTCCGTGAAGGCCACCTGCAACGCCACCTTCTCGCGCTCCGGTCCGGTGACGATGCGGAGCCCCGTGAGCTCCTTCATCGCCTCTTCGGACCGGACGGGGCCGTTGAAATAGCCGGGGGCGTAGCACCACAGGACGTGGCGGCCGTTGTTGAGGACCTTCTCGCTCACAAGCCGGCGGTCTTCGTCGGTCATGTGGTAGCAGTTGAGGAAGAAGACCAGCTTGTAGGGAGACGTGTCGAGGAGATCGAGGTCGGAGAGGAGCACGTGGTCGGCGGGGGCGCCGACCTTGATGAATTGATGCTGCGTCTCGGCGAGGGCCGATCCCAGCAGGTCGCTGCGAAAGGTCGGGTACGCCGTCGAGACCTCATCCGACAGGATGAGAACGCGATCGTGCTCTACATCGCCTACCGGCCG
>CAYVOE010000556.1:0-281 GCA_964452795.1 uncultured Nitrospiraceae bacterium | reverse complement strand
TTCGACGTGCGGGGGTACCGCTTCGCCACTTCGGCCACGCGGTTGAGCCGCTTGACCTCAGCCATGAGGTCCTCGGCGTCGTAGTATCCGCCGTGGAGGTCAAAGTAACTTTCGTAGGCGCCGCTACTGATGGCAAACCCCATCGACCGGCGATACATCCAGAAGGTCTGCTCGGGTTTCTCCGTATAGCCCAGCGCCTGCAGATAGTGCTTGATGCTGCGGTTCCACGCGCCGTCTTCGCCAAGGCCCGCCCGCTTCATCACCTCCGGCGCCTTGTACGA
>CAYVOE010000555.1:1964-3274 GCA_964452795.1 uncultured Nitrospiraceae bacterium | reverse complement strand
GGCGTCGATCTCGGGGTTGTCGAGGAGGTCGCGCACGTCCGCGTAAGTCCGGGGCGCTCGGTTGGTCTTCTCGACGATCTCCTTGACCCGGCCGTCCATCACGTTCTGGTCCACGTCGCAAAGGGCCACCAGTTCGGTATCCGGCCTATCGAGCCACGCCGAGATGTGGCTGCCGCCTCGGCTACGCAGGCCGATGACCGCCATGCGCACCTTGTCGTTGGCGCCAAAGACCTTGCCCGTGGCCGTGGTGCCGGCCACCACCACGGCGGCGGCGGTGGTCCCCAGGAATTGCCTGCGTGAAATTGCCATTTCAAGCCTCTCCTACACTGATTCCCCTGCAATTTGTAGGTCACTTGCACCCATTGTGCCGGGAATCGCTTCCTTGAGCAAGCCCCTTTTTCCGGGCGGGCCGCGTCGAATGCCTCGCCGCGGTGTCGGCGGGTCCTCGATCGGACGGGTCCGAGGGTTGCGAATGCGAAGGCCAAGGCGGCTGCCGTGCGGCCTCATGACCCGGGCCGGCGCTCCACACGCGACGGCAGCAGGACCGCCGGATAGCCGAATTCCACCGCGGTGATGGTCAGTCGAAGCCGTCGTCCCGGTTCGGGCGGCACACCCGCCACCGACAAGGCCGCCGCGGGCACGGCGTAGCGGGCTCCGTCGGGCGTTTGAACGAAGAGGGCGGACTCCTTCGCCTCGACATCGGCTGAACCCTTGCGATCCGGCTTCAACACCACGCCCTCCACGGGGTACGGCCGCGGCAAGGCAAGATATGACCGATCCCGCGCGACGGCGTGTGTCGTGTCGCCGATGCGCACGGTTCGGGCCGGCATCAGCCCCTGGCGATCCAGAACGGTGAATGGACCCACGGCGGACAGCTTCGCGTCGCGACGAAGAACCCAATTGTCGACGTCTTCGGCTTTGCCCAGGTCCACCGCGACGACCGCCCCGGAACGGGTCGACACCTGCGCCACGCGGTGGGTAAGCTTCGTACCGGGAATGGCGACATCGGTAAGCCCGACGACGGTGCCCGTTACGCGCTGGGGAGGATCGGGATAGCCGTACTGATAGCCCAGGGCGTGGGTGTAGCCGGCCGTGTCGTGGAAATCGTGCCGGTAGTCGTAGGCAAGGGGAGCGTTGGGCGTGGGGGCCTCGTCGTTCCGCGACGGCGCCGCGGACGATCCGGCCGCCAGAAACGCGGAGATCAGCACAACGCGCGAAAGCATGGCAAGGCTCCTTCTCGCGGCGTTGAATCGTTGGCGGCGGACGAGCCGGGAAGACCCCGCTCGGGCGGGGGGGCGCGTTCCGTTTGA
>CAYVOE010000555.1:0-1954 GCA_964452795.1 uncultured Nitrospiraceae bacterium | reverse complement strand
CGTCCGTGCGGCCTCTTACAGTTTCAGGTTCCGAAGCACGCGGCTGGCCTTGGTGGCGTCGGCGCGGCTGTCGAAGGCGAAGTACACCACGCTCCGCCGGCCCAGGGCCGCCGCGGATATGCCCCGGAGATTGATGCCGGCGTCGGCCAGGGCGCGGGTAATCCGGGCGCCCAGACCGGGTTTGTCGGGGCCCTCGAGACGCACCGACTGGAGCGATTCGGCCTTCTGCAGGCCCAGCCCCCTCGCCGTACGCGCCAGCGCGGCCCCCTTGAGGGGCGCCAGGAACACCACGCCGGTGCCGGGCTTGTCGCGCCGCGCGATAACGAACTCGAGGTTGGCGCCGGCCTGCTCGAGCCCTTCGAGCACGGCGGCCACGCCGCCCGGCTTGTCGTCTACGGAGCCCGCCCAAACGTCCACGCGTTCCACGGTGTATGCCATGGCTCTGTCCTCCTTGTCGAGGGCTGCCTGCGGATACTCATACCGTAACGGTGCCGGAGTCCAGTATAGCACAAGACTCCCGAGGCGGCGCCGACAAGGCGGATGGTTGGACTCGGCCGTCCCGGCCGGGTTGTCATACGCGGTCGCTTCTTTGACCCTGGACGAGATGCCCAAGCCGCTCTTACTCGAGGCCCTGGGTCCGCACGACGTAGTTGAACCGCCGATCGGGCGCGGCGTCGCCGTGGGTGCTGAACTCCGTGATGTCGCCCTGCGCGGGGACGTTGTCCACCCACTTGAACTCGAACTCGAGACGTCCGCCGAGGAGATCCCGCGGGATGGCCAGTTCCAAGGCGTCGCCGTTCACCCGCATCGGCGCCTCGGCCACGGCCTCCCAGTTCCAGCCTCCCCGGTTCCGCTCGACCGTCGCCCGGTCCGCACCGGGAGCCACGCGGTTCACGACGAGGTCGTATCCCTCCCAGCCCGTGGACGCGTCTTCGTCGGCGTTGATCAGGAGCATCATCCACGCCGTGCCCGTAGGCTCGGTCAACGGTTCCCGGCAGCGGACATAGAAGCAGGCCGTGTCCTCGTCCAGGGCCACTTTCATCACCTTGAAGTCGTTGCGGCCCGATTCGTTGACGTAGGGGCCTGCCTCGCCCCAGCCGGGGTGGTTGCGCCGCACGGGGTCGCCGATGTGATCGCGGTATTCGGGCGTCACGTCGTCCCAATCCGAAAAGTCGCCGTCGATGGCGATCGTCCGGAAGGACTCGATCCGCTCCGGCGGGCGCACGCCCTTGTAGCGGCGGATATTCGCCACCATCTGGTAGTAATAGCTGTCCGTGTGACCGCCTTTCATGGGTTCGATGTCGCGGCTGTACTCCTGGTTGTACTGGTCGACGAAGAACGTCGCGCCCTCGGGGGGCACTTCGCCGAGGAAGGATTGCTTGCCGTTGCTGATGAACCGCTGGGCCACCCACTCGTTCCAGCCCGTGATGAAGACGATGGCGGGGTCCACCTCGAGGGCGCGGCGCCACTGCTCGTCGAAGCACAGGCCCTCGTCAGTCCGGAACTCGGAAGGTTCCGGTTGCGCGCCGTCGTGAAAGCTGCGCCCGATGTTCGACACCGGGTGCTGCGCCGACGCCACGGGGATCCACTCGGCCTCGCCCGGCGTCTCGTACCCGATCTTCTGCGGATAGTGGTCGATCCACGACCATTTGAGGCGACCCGAGTCCCAGGCCCACGAGTAGCGGATGGTGAAGAACTCGCTCACCTCCGGGCTGTGCCCCTCGAGGTCGGCCAGCATCAACGGCTTGCCCTGCCACCGGAACCACAGTTCGGGATACAGGTTTTTCGAATAAAACTCGTCGTAGAGCTGCTGCACCACCTGGACGCTGGACGAGTGGGTCAGGAAACAGATCTGCGGGGTCTTCTCTCCTTCCGCGCGAATCTGCCGGTACACCTCACACAGCTTCATGTAGATGGGCGTGTCACGGAAGGCGTTGGTGACGTCGAACACCAC
>CAYVOE010000554.1:0-3286 GCA_964452795.1 uncultured Nitrospiraceae bacterium | reverse complement strand
CGATCGCGGAAGTCGACGGTCGCGCCGTCGGTGACGGAACGGTCGGGCCGTTGATTCGGATCGGCGCGTCGCGGCCGCCTCCCCCCCGACATGGCGGCGTGCGCAGCCCGTTGCGGAGGCGGGGCCGAAAAACGGGGCGGGACTTGCTACAATCGCTTGTCGAACGTGGAACGGCTTACCGCAACCCGGGGAGAGGAGGATAACCATGCTGACCCCTGCAATCGCGTTGCTGCTGGCGGGCGCGGCCGCGGGACCCTACGAAGCCAACTGGGAGTCCATCGACAGCCGGCCCAATCCGGAATGGTTCGAAGACGCCAAGTTCGGCATCTTCATCCATTGGGGCGTGTACTCGGTGCCGGCGTGGGGGCCCAAGGGCCGCTACTCCGAGTGGTACTGGAACGACATGATGGACAAGAACGGCGAGACGTGGAAACACCACGTCGAGACCTACGGCGAGGACTTCCGATACCAGGATTTCGCGCCCCTGTTCAAGGCGGAGATGTACAACCCCGAGGAATGGGCAAGCCTGTTCAAGCGCTCCGGAGCGAAGTACGTGGTGCTGACGTCGAAACATCACGAAGGGTTCTGCCTGTGGCCGAGCGCCGAGTCGTGGAACTGGAACAGCGTAGACATCGGCCCCCACCGCGATCTGGCGGGTGACCTCGTCGAGGCGGTTCGCGCCCAGGACATCAAGATCGGGTTCTACTTCTCGATGTACGAGTGGTTCAACCCCCTTTACAAGGCCGATGTGAACCGCTACGTGGACCAGCACATGCTGCCCCAGATGCGCGATCTCGTGCTGCGGTACAAGCCGGACCTGGTCTGGCCCGACGGCGAGTGGGACCACCCCAGCGACACCTGGCGCAGCACCGAGTTCCTCGCCTGGCTCTTCAACGAGTCGCCCGTGAAGGACACGGTGGCGGTGAACGACCGCTGGGGCAAGGAAACCCGCAATCGCCACGGCGGTTTCGCCACGCCCGAGTACGGCCACATCCCCGACGGAGCCCTCATCGAGAAGGGGTTCTGGGAGGAATGCCGGGGCATGGGGTCGTCCTTCGGGTACAACCGCAACGAGGGCATCGACGACTACAACACCGCCTCCCAGTTGCTGCATCTCCTCATCGACACCGTGAGCCGGGGCGGAAACCTCCTCCTCGACATCGGGCCCACGGCGGACGGCCGCATCCCCGTGATCATGCAGCAGCGCCTCGTCGAAATGGGCGAATGGCTCGAGCGCAACGGCGAAGCCATCTACGGGACCGAGCGGTGGCGCGAGACCCGCGAAGGCGATCACATCCATTTCACCACCAAGGACGGGGCCGTGTACGTCCTGTGCCTCGAATGGCCCGGCAACACGCTTCGACTCACCACGCCGCGGCCGGCGGGCACGGTGTCGGCGACGATGCTGGGCCGGGACGAGGCCGTCGAGGTGCAGGTTGAAGACGGCGCGCTGGTGCTGACGGTTCCGCCCCTGACGCCCGCGGACAAGCATGCCTACGTGTTCAAGCTGACCGGCGTGGAATAGGACTCTTCATCCGAAATTGAAACGGCAGGGACGGACGCGCCGCGCGCCGAAGTCCCTGCCGTTCCCTTTGCAATAATTTGATCCGCCCCGTCTTCGGGGGAATACTGGGACGGGGCGGGCCCCTCGCCCTCCTCCGCCGTGCGTCCCGTGTCCCGACAAGCACACGCGGTATCGGGATCATCCGGTTTGAACAGGACATCCAGCCGCCGAAGAGAGAGCGCGTCTCCCGACCCCGGCGACGGCTCGAAGGATTCGCAGGAATCCACACGGGTCCTGTGGCGCGAGCGCTTTGTCCGCGGGGTGGCGGTCCATCCCCGTCCGATCCTGGCCTTCTGGGCGGTCCTCATCGCCGTGTCCATGGCGCTCCTGCCCCACGTCACCAAGGAGACGGGCGTCGACGGCTACCTCGCCGCAGACAATCCCGCCGTGGTGAGCTGGCGGCAGACCCAGGCCCTCTTCGACCTCTACGACCCCGTGGTGGTGCTCATCGAGACGGGGAAGCCGGACGGCGCCTTCTCCCCGTCGACCCTCGGCCTGGTGCAATGGTTCACCGACGCCCTGGCGGAGGTGGAAGGCATCGATCCCGAGGGGATCCAGTCCATCGCCACCGAAAGCCGCGTTTACGGCACCGAGGAAGGCGTCGAAATCGAGCCTCTCATGGCGGCCGTTCCCCAAACCGAAGAAGAAGCCGCCGCGGTTCGCGACGCGGTGCGCGACTTCACCCCCTACGTCGGGCTTCTCGCCTCCGAAGACGGAAGCGCCGCGGTGATCACGGCCCGCCTGACCAACCCCGAGCTCGGAGGGGCCATCTACCACGCCCTGCGCGCCCTGGTCGAGCGCGCCCCTCTCCAGGGCGAGACGGTCCACATCGCCGGCGAAGCGGTGATGGGCGAATACCTCGGCGAGGTTCTCGATCGGGACGCCTTCCGGCTCAACCCGCTCGTGGCGGCGGTGGTGGGGTTCATCCTGTTCCTGTCCTACCGCACGGTGCGCAGCATTGCCTTGCCGGGACTCGCCGCTTTCAGCGGGGTGGTGGTCACCGTGGGCTTGATGGCGATGTTCCGGATTCCCTACCAATTGCTGACCAACATCCTGCCCGCCGTGTTGCTGGCCATCGGCGTCGCCTACGGCCTGCACCTGGTGGGCGAGTTCTACGAGCAGGTGGCGGCCGATCCCGAAGGCGATCCCGTCGATCGCGTGGTCCGGACCGCCCTGCGCATGTGGCGCCCCGTGACGTTCACCGCCCTCACCGACGTGGTCGCCTTCCTCGACCTGGCGGCCACCTCGAGCATGCCGCCCATCCGGCGGTTCGGCGCCCTGTCCTCCCTCGGAGTATTGGTGACCTTCGCCTTCACCCTCACGGCCATCCCCGCGGCCCTGGCGCTGCTTCCGGCGAAGCCGAGCTCCGTGTTTCGTTCCCGCACCGCCGGCCGGCACTACGGCCGCGACCTGTGGCACCGCGCCATCGAGGCTCTGAATCGATTCGTTGTGGCCCATCCGCGGCCCATCGTGGCGGCGGCGGCCCTGGTGACGCTGCCGGCACTGTGGGGGGCGACGCGCCTCGAGGTCAACGACGAACGGGCCAGCAATTTCAGCCCTTCCGAACCGATCCACCAGGCCGCCCACGCCATCAACGACGCCACGGACGGGACGGTCATTCTCGACATCGTCGTCGAGACCGACGAGCCCGAGGGGCTGTTCCTTCCCGAGAACCTGCGGCGCATCGACGCCCTCCACCAATACGCCGAGACCCTGCCCCAC
>CAYVOE010000553.1:1137-3290 GCA_964452795.1 uncultured Nitrospiraceae bacterium | reverse complement strand
TTCCGCTCCATCGTCCGGGGCACCCAGGTGGCCCAGCGCAACGCGCAGGACGGTGTGAGCCTCGTGCAGACGGCCGAAGGGGCGCTGAGCGAGACCACCAACATCCTGCAGCGCGTGCGCGAGCTGGCGGTGCAGGCCGCCAACGGTACTCAGAGCGACACCAACCGGGCCGCCCTGGACACCGAGGTGAAGCAGCTCCTGGCCCAGATCGACAGCATCGCGCTGGACACCGAGTTCAACGGCATCAAGGTCCTGAGCGCGGCCCAGACCATCACCCTGCAGGCGGGGGCCCAGTCGGGCCAGACCCTGGCGGTGACGGTGACGGGGGCCAAGACCAACGACCTGGGCGTCAATGCGGTGAGCATCTCGACGGCGGCGGGGGCGGTCTCGGCCCTGACCACGCTCGACACGGCGCTGAAGAGCGTCAACAACATGCGCAGCACGTTGGGCGCCCAGCAGAACCGGCTCGAGTTCACCATCAACACCCTGGCGATTCAGGAAGAGAACTCTTCGGCTTCCGAGAGTTCGATCCGCGACGCCGACATGGCGCGCGAAACCATGCGGTTTACACGCAACCAGATCCTCGTGAACGCGGGCACGTCGATCCTGGCGCAGGCGAACATCGTGCCCCAGACGGCCCTGCAGTTGCTCGGCTAACGCCAGAGCCGCGACAGGCACGGACCGGTCGCCTCGGCGCCGGATCCCGGAGGGAAGGCCCCGGCGGAATCTGCACCCCGCCGGGGCCGCTCGCTTTGCGTTTCGGGGCTCGCGCCCCCGGGGCGTCTAACCCGTGTATTTCGTGCCCATGAGGTGGGCGAGGATGTAGCGGTCGAGCTCCTCGTAGTCACGCTCTTTCTTGAGCTGGGCCTCGAGGTCGCGGTCGAGGGTAGCGACCTTCTCGAGGAGGTCGAGGAAGGTCTGGCGGCTGTTACGCAGATGCTTCCACGCCACGTTCTGCTTCTGGGTGCGCATGGCCTTGACGTCGAGGCCGACCCATTCGCCGTTGCGGCCGTAGCCGGCTTCTTCCAGGACGCGCACCTGGTCGAAGGCGCGGCGGGGGTTGTAGGAGCCGAAGCTCTTGTCCTCGTCGAACTTGAGGTTGCCCTGGTCGTTGAGGTGGACGCTCCACAGCTTGCCGTGAGCCAGGGCGTAGGCCATGTCGTCCGACGGGTCGAGTCCGGCGAGGATGGAGTGGGCCGACTCGATGAGGCCGCCGACGCGGGAGGGGTCGTCGGTCATGTAGCCGAGGCCGAGGGCGTGGCCGATGGTGGGGATGATGGCGCTGTCCACGGGCTCGTTGGGCTTGGGCTCGATGAGGATGCGGATGTTGGGGTCGTACTCGAGGAATTGGTTGATGGCATCCACGATCTGGAGCACGGCCTCGCGGGCGTTCTTGCTCTGACGGATGTAGGTGCCTTCGCGGGCCAGCCACAGCACGATGTTGCGCGTGCCCAGGACGTTGGCGATGTCGATGGCGATGCGGGTGCGGTCGATGGCGTACTGACGCTCTTTGGGGTTGGGGTTGGTGTAGGCGCCGTCGATGGTCTGGGGCGCGAACCACAGGCGCGGCGCCACGAACTCGGGCTCGAGCCCGTTGTCGCGGAGGGCCTTCAAGATCTTGCGGGCCTCTTTGGCGATCTGGTCGGGGGATTTCGAGTCGAGATCCGGCACCACGTCGTCGTCGTGGAACTGCATGCCGTCGAAGCCCAGCTCTTTCGCCAGCTTCATTTTCTTCGACAGAGCCTCCGGTTTGCGCACCGGGGGACCGAAGGGATCTTCCCCTTCGCTGATGTTCCAGGGTCCGAACGTGAATCGATACTTGCCGTTGTATTTCGCCATGGTCGGGTTCCTCCTTCCGCCGATAGAAACACTTCCGCTCAGGATACTGGGGGCGACGATTCGGTTCAATGGCCGAGCGCCCGCCTCGCCCCGCATTCGGCGCTTGATCGCGCTTGCGCGAAAGCATATATCTCCGGCATGTCGGAAGCGCATGAGCCTGGAACCGTGGTGTTGCGTTCGAGGCGGGGGCAGGTCGTCTATCGGCGGCCGGTGGAGATCGTGCAGGCCCTCGCCCTCGAAGAGGTCGTTCCCTGTCTGGAGCACGTCGAGGAGCGGGTGGCGCAGGGGCTCCACGTCGCCGGTTTTCTGTCCTA
>CAYVOE010000553.1:0-1127 GCA_964452795.1 uncultured Nitrospiraceae bacterium | reverse complement strand
GAGGCGGCCCCGGCGTTGGATCCGGCCCTGGAGACGCACCCGCCCGGCGACCTGCCCCTGCTGTGGTTTGGCCTGTACGACGGCCCCGATACCGAGGCGTTCGCGCCGAAGGAGGGCCCCTACGACCTGGGTCCGTGGCGGGCCTGCGTGTCCGAGGAGGAATACCGGGAGACGGTGGAAGGCCTGCGCCGGTACATCGCCGCGGGCGACACTTACCAGGTGAATTACACCTTCCCCCTCGAGGCGGAGTTTCGGGGAGATGCGGGCGCCTGGTTTCGCCGCTTGTGCGAGGCTCAACGGGCCGATCACTGCGCCTATCTGGACACAGGCCGGTTCCGGATCGTTTCGGCGTCGCCGGAACTCCATTTCCGTCTCGAAGGGGAACGGCTCGAGACGCGCCCCATGAAAGGCACGCGGCGCCGGGGCCGCCGGCTCGAGGAAGACCGGGACGAAGCGGAGGCGCTGGCGCGGTCGGAGAAGGACCGGGCCGAGAACGTGATGATCGTGGACCTGCTGCGCAACGACATGGGCCGCATCAGCGAGGTCGGCTCAGTCGAGGCGACTCGGCTCTTCGAAGTCGAGCGGTACGAGACCGTCTGGCAGATGACGTCGACGGTAGTGTCGCGCACCCGCGCGTCGGTGCCGGACATCCTGCGGGCCCTGTTTCCCTCGGGCTCCGTGACGGGCGCGCCCAAGGTCCGCACCATGCAGATCATCCGCGAGGTCGAGCCCCATCCCCGGGGCGTGTATTGCGGCAGCATCGGCCGGTGGCTGCCCGGGCGTCGGGCCGAGTTCAGCGTGGCCATCCGGACCGCCGTGGTCGATGCGTCGACGGGGCGGGCACGCTATTCCGTCGGCGGCGGGATCACCTGGGGCTCGACGCCCGGGGGCGAATACGCGGAGGCCTGCCTCAAGGCGGCGGTGCTCGACTTTCGGCGGCCTTCCTTCGACCTACTGGAATCGATTTTGTACGACGACGGCTACTTTCTGCTCGAGGAGCACCTCGACCGGCTCACCGCCGCCGCCGAGTACTTCGGCTATCGCTGCGACACGGATGCCGTGCGGGCCGCCCTCGACGGGGTGGCCGCCGATTCCGCCGGACGAGGCCCCCTCAAGGTGCGCCTGCT
>CAYVOE010000552.1:0-3292 GCA_964452795.1 uncultured Nitrospiraceae bacterium | reverse complement strand
GGTCGATGTGGGCGATGATCGCCAGATTCCGGATCTTGTCGCTGGAGATCATACTATGTGCCCATGCCTCTAAACGGGAGTTCGCCCGGGGGTTAACGGAAAGTGAAGCGAGAAAGTATACCCGGACCGTCGCTCCTTTATCAAATTCCCGGGGAGACCGTTCACAGGCACGGGCGGTTGCCGCGACGCGACCCGGTTACTTCAGGGAAGTGTGGCAGGATGCGAGGCCGCGCTTTTCGAGGTACTGCTGATGGTACTCCTCGGCCCGCCAGAAGGTCGGGGCGGGTTCGATGGACGTGGCGATGGGCCGGCGGAGCTTTCCCGACTCGTCGAGGGTGTGCTTCGACTCTTCGGCGAGCCGCTTCTGCTCGGGCGAGTGGTAGAAGATCACCGACCGGTACTGCGTGCCCACATCGGGCCCCTGCCGGTTGACCTGGGTGGGGTCGTGGTTCTCCCAGAAGATCTTGAGCAGGTCGGAATAGGACACCCGGCTCGGATCGTACGTCACCTCGACCACCTCGGCATGGCCGGTCTTGTCGGAACAGACCTGTTCGTAGGTGGGATTGTCGACGGTGCCGCCGGCGTAGCCCACGGCGGTCTCGGTCACGCCTTCCACCTGACGGAACGCCGCTTCGACGCCCCAGAAACAGCCGGCGCCAAACATTGCCTTTTCCATATTGCTATCACCTCCGGATTTTGACGCCTCGGGGGCGGATGGAGTCTTTTCGTCGCCGAAGACGGTGAGGGGCACGAACGCCACGGCCCCGAGCACGGCAGCCAGTCCAAGGAACCCGTATGTCTTCCTCATGACCGTATCTCCTGGTAGATCCGCTTTCGGCCGATAGAAATGTCGCGTGGGGTTGCCCCGCCGGTCCGGCCGGGGGAACGCGTCGAAAGTGCGCATGAGCCGTATTGGATAAAACCCCGTAGCCGCCCGGGGAATTCCGATGAACGCGGCGGATCGGGCTCGGCCGGCACCGGATTTCTTTGCCTTTTTCCACCCCGTAGGTGTATAATATTATAATCCATGCATCGACTTAAACAAGCCTGAATTGCCTCTCGGTGCATGGAGCGGAGGAAGAAGCAGCACCGTGGGCATTCCGATAATTGAAGGTTTGCGCGAGTTGGATTCGGCGCCGCGCCGATTCCTGTTGTTCATCGTGTTCAACGTGGTCTCGTGGCAGTGCATCGCCGGCGGCGCCCTCGTGCTCTTTGCCCGCGAGATCGGCATGCGCGAATCCCTCGTGGGCTTTCTGCTGGCCTTTATGCCCCTGTCCATGGTCCTGGTCATCCTCACGGGCCGTCTGGTCACGCGGTGGGGACCCAAACCCGTCATGCTGTGGGCCTGGGCCCTGCGCAACATCATCGCCTGCCTCGTCTTCCTCATGCCCTGGGCCATGGCCCGTTGGGGCGTGCACGCCGGCTGGTGGGTGCTCCTGGCGGCGACCCTGGGCTTCTGCCTGATGCGCTCGGTGGGCGCGGGCGGATGGCTGCCCTGGCTGCACGAGGTGGTGCCGGGGGTGCAGCGCGGCACCTACTTCAGTTCGGAAGCCATGGTCACCCAGTTCCTCAGCGTGCTGCTGTCGGCCGGCATCGCGGTGGCCCTGCTGGGCGACCCGGGCATCAACCGCTATCTCGCCATCTATGGCGTGGGCATCGCGTCGGGTTTGTTCAGCCTGGCCTGGATGTTCCGGGTTCCCGGAGGCCACGCCATCCCCCGGGTTGAGGGCCGCGCCACGGCAGACTCCCTGAAAGCGGCCGTGTCGGACCGAACCTACCTCCGCTTTGTCGTGACGGCGTCGCTGTGTTTTTCGAGTTTCTCCTGGCTGGGCGCGTCGTCGGTGCTGTACATGCGCGACGTGCTGGGGCTTTCCTGGCAGATCATGGCGTTCCAGGCGGCCGCCAGCATGGGCGTGCTGCTCACCGTCCGGTCCTGGGCCCGGTACTCGGACCAGAGCGGCAGCGGACGGACCATGGCCCTGGCGCTGGCCGGCCACTCGATGGCGGCGGCGGCCTTCCTGACGCTGCTGCCGAACTTCTTCCTGACCCCGGTCCTCATCGTGTTCACGGTGGTGATGGCGGCCGTGTTCAGCACGGCTTACTGGGTGGCGTCCAACCGGGCCATGCTCAACATGCTGCCGGCGTCCTGCCGGGTGGGTTACTCGAACCTGTGGACGGTTTGCACCAACGTGGCCATGGGCATCACGCCCATCGTGGCCGGTTTCGCCATCGACGGCCTGGGCCCCTGGGGATACCGGATCTGTTTCGTCATCTCCGCGGTCATGGGCATCGGCTGCGGCATCGCCAGTTTGCGGGCGGTGCGCGACGGGCGTCCACTGGAGCCGTCGCTGTCGTGGCTGATCAACCCGGCCCTGCCGCTGCGGACGTTGATGCGTATCGTGTGGATCTGCCTGGGCCTCCACGAGAGCCGGCGTCCCGCTCTCGCCCCGGCCGCCGAAGCGCCCTCCACCATCATCCCCCTCGCTTCCCGGCTCGAGCCGGCGCGGACCGAGCAAAAAGCCGAAGAAGCGGCGGAACCGGAAGAGGCTCCCCTCCAGGCCCAGGCCGGCGGATAAGCTCGCCGCCTTCCTGCCGTCGTCGAGGGCGAAAAACGCCCGCAACGCAGGACTCCCCATGCCTTCTCCACGACACCTTGCGGGGCCCGTCTGGCGGTGGCGAGACGGCGGGCGCGGGTGCTATGATGGGGCCGGTTCACGGGTCCGGTGCTTGGAGTTCCCCCTCCCCCCTCGGCGCGGACGAGTCTGTCCGTATCGGGTGGGCTGCGCCTGTCCGGGGCCGGCATGCGGTCCCGCCGCGGCGGCCGGGCCGCTTGAAAAGGAAAACCCATACGTACCGAGAGGAGGCAGTGCATGGGGAAGACGCAGATAGATCTCGAAGCGGCGACGCGGATTGTCGAGGCGGCCCGCAAGAAGGCGGAGAGCCTCGGGGTCAAGATGAACATCGCCGTGGTGGATGCGGGGGCCAATCTCAAGGCCTTTGTGCGCATGGACGGCGCGTGGCTCGGTAGCGTCGACATCGCGCAGAAGAAGGCCCGCACCGCCCGGTACTTCGACATGCCTACCGGCGAGATCGGGAAACTGAGCCAGCCGGGCGGCTCGCTGTATCAGATCGAAGTGTCGAACAACGGCCTCATCACGTTCCCCGGCGGGGTGCCCATCCGCGATGCGAACGGGGAGGTCATCGGCGCCATCGGTGTCTCGGGCGACACGGTGGAGAACGACCACGCCGTGGCTACCGCGGGCGCGGAGGCCCTGTAGGGAGCCCCTGCGGG
>CAYVOE010000551.1:0-3302 GCA_964452795.1 uncultured Nitrospiraceae bacterium | reverse complement strand
GCCGTCTGTGGGCGCCTATACAGAGCGACGCGGCAATCTTTACCTATGGGAGGACCATGACTTCGCGAACAAGGATCATTGGCTCATGTGAGATTGCCGCGTCGCTCATATGTAGGCGCCCCGGGACGGTAGGAGTATGCATGTCGCCAAAGGCGCCCAAACAAGGTTCATCGCCGGGGGGCCGCTCCTCGCAATGACGGGGTGTGGTAGGACCATGACTTCGCACACGGGGGTGGCTGGCTCATGTGAGATTGCCGCGTCGCTCATGCCTGGGTACACATCAACGACATACGTGCAACCAAAGGCTGTTGCTCCGTGCTTCTGTACTCCGACAGGGTTCCGCTCCTCGCAATGACGGGAGATGTCATTGCGCAGGATCGGGTTGAGCGCAGCCCTCCCAGTCCTATGGCGGGTAGGGGCACGCTTACGGCCCCGTTGGACGCAGGCCTCGCAATCCTGCGAGGAATGGGGCGGATGTCGGTGGTGGTCAGCCTCGTCCTGCTACCAGCCCGAAGCACTGCGTACGCACCTCTCCAGCGACACCAACGACCACGTCATCCCCTTGCCGACCCACCTCCCTCTCCCAACCCCCAACTTCCCGTTTTGAGGGCAATTCGGTTTTTTGTTGACATTGGCGGGAACAAAGGGTATAAATGTCCTCTCCTGGGTATAGATGAGGGCTTTTGGGCGTGCAATTGCAGGTCAAGGACGTAGCGAACTTCTTCAACGTTTCCGAGAAGACCATCTACCGATGGATCGAGCAGGACGGGTTGCCGGCGTTTCGCATCAACAAGCAGTACCGGTTCAACCGAACCGAGATCCTCGAGTGGGCCACGGCGCGGAAGGTCAACGCGTCTCCCCAGTTGCTTCGAGAGCCGGACGGGGACGACGCGGCGCCGCTGCCCGACCTCGGCGTCGCCCTCGAGGACGGGGGCATCTTCTACCGCGTGGAAGGGGACGACAAGGATTCGGTCCTGCGATCGGTAGTGGCCTTGCTTCGGCTGCCCGAGGCGGTGGATCGCGAGTTTCTCCTCCAGGTCCTGCTGGAGCGCGAGGCCATGGGGTCCACGTCGGTGGGCGACGGTATCGCCATTCCCCACGTGCGCAACCCCATCGTGCTCCACATCCCGCGTCCCACGGTGACGCTGTGCTTCCTGGAGAACGCCATCGATTTCGGGGCCCTCGACGGCAAGCCCGTCGACACCCTCTTCACCATTGTGAGCCCCACCATTCGGGCCCATCTCCACGTGTTGTCGAGCCTGGCCTTCGCCCTGCGCGACCCGGGATTCAAAGAAGCCATCGCGGGTCAGGCCTCGCGGGAAGCAATCTTTGCGGAGGCGCGGCGCGTGGCCGCGTCCCTGGCGGTCCCCTCCTCGTCCGGAGAGAGGGCCGAATAGCGTGACAATTCTGTTGCTGGCCCTGGGGCTGCTCCCTCTGGCGGGGCTGGGCTCCTTCGTGCTTGGTCCGGGGCGTGCCGCCGACCGCATCGGCGCGTGGGGCGGCGCGGCCGTGTGCGCCGTCGCCCTGGCTCCGGTCGTGCAAGCGTTGCGAGACGGCGCGTCGGCGGCGTTCTATGCGCCCTGGCACGTGCCCGGCGGCTCCTTCCACGTGGCCATCGACCCTTTGTCGGCGGTGTTCCTGGTGCCGATCCTGGTCCTGGGCGGGCTGGGCGCGATCTACGGCCGCGAGTACATGGACCGCGAAGGGCAAGGGGCGCCCCGTGCCCACTGGCTGTTCTACAACCTGCTGGTGGCGGCCCTGATCCTCGTGGTGATCGCCCGCAACGGGATCCTGTTCCTGGTGGCCTGGGAGGTAATGGCCCTGGCCTCCTTTTTTCTCGTCACCACCGACGACGACCGCGAAGACGTGCGCGAGGCGGGCCGGACCTACCTCATTGCCACGCACCTGGGCACGGCCTTTCTCTTCGGCCTCTTCGCCTTGCTGGGTCACCACGCGGGCTCCCTCGACTTCGACGGGTTTGAAACCCTCTCGGGCCGGGTGCCGGGCGGGGCGACGGTCGCCTTTCTCCTGGCGCTGGTGGGCTTCGGCACCAAGGCGGGTTTCGTGCCCTTCCACGTATGGCTGCCCGAGGCACACCCCGCCGCGCCGAGCCATGTCTCGGCCCTCATGTCGGGCGCCATGATCAAGACGGGCATCTACGGCATCCTCCGCACCCTTACCTTCCTCGGGCCTCCGCCCGTGGAGTGGGGCGGGATCCTGGTGGCGGTGGGACTGATCACCGGGGTGGGCGGCGTGGTCTTCGCTCTGGCCCAGCCCGATCTCAAACGATTGCTGGCCTACAGCAGCGTTGAAAACATGGGGATCGTCGCCCTCGCCCTGGGGGTGGGACTGCTGGGCCTGTCGTCCGGGAATCCCGCCGTAGCGGCCCTGGGCTTTGCGGGCGCCCTGCTCCACGTCGTGAACCATGCCGTGTACAAGGGACTTCTCTTCCTCGGCGCCGGCACGGTGCTTCACGCCGCCGGGACCGGCCGTCTCGACCGTTTGGGCGGTCTGTTGAAGCGCATGCCGCGAACCGGCCGCGCCTTCCTCGTCGGCTCCATCGCCATCGCCGGTCTGCCGCCCCTCAACGGGTTCATCGGCGAATTCCTCATATTTCTCGGCGGGTTCCAAGGGACTTCGTCGGACCGCGCCGCCGTGGCCGTCCCCCTCGTGGGGGCCCTCATCGGACTGGCCCTCATCGGCGGATTGGCCGCCGCCTGCTTCACCCGGGTGCTGGGCATCGTCTTCCTGGGGCAGCCCCGAGGCGAGGAGAGCCTCTCCGCCCACGATCCCGGCCCGGCCATGGGCGGCGCCCAGGCCATCCTCGCCGTCGCCTGCATCGCCCTGGGCCTCCTGGCGCCGGCGGCCGTCCGGACCGTCCTTCCGGCGGTGGCGGTGCTGGCCGATCCTTCCGCCCTCGAAGCCGAGGCCATGACCGGCCTGACCGCCCTCACCGGGATTTTCGCGGCCCTCTTCGTCCTGGTCGGGCTGCTGGCCCTGCTGCGCGTCCGGCTCCTGGCCGGCCGCACCGTCTCGGAGAGCGGCACCTGGGACTGCGGCTACGCGGCGCCGACGGCGCGCATGCAGTACACCGCGTCGTCCTTCGCCCAGCCGTTGACCGACATGTTCCGCTTCGCCCTGAGACCGCGTCGCCGACAGGACTTGCCCCGGGGACTGTTCCCCGAGCCCGGCGCCTTCGCCACGGACACGCCCGACTTCTGCCGCGAGGTCGTTTACGTCCCCTTGTTCCGGGGAACCGCCCGAGCCCTTCTCGGGTTGCGGCGGCTGCAACTCGGCAATCT
>CAYVOE010000550.1:0-3305 GCA_964452795.1 uncultured Nitrospiraceae bacterium | reverse complement strand
TCTTCGGTTCGCACCGCCGTCGGGATGCCGACGACCTCGCCTCGGGCGTTCACTGCCACGCCACCACTGTTCCCCGGGGAGATCTGCGCGTCCGTCTGAATCCACACCGGGCCGCGGCGATCCTCCAGGGTGCCGTTCCGGATGGTGGTGACCGCGCCTTCGGTGAAGGCGAGATAACCCTCGCCGATTCCCGGGTACCCGAAGACGAAGATGCGATCCCCTCGCTGTACGTCGGGGCTGCCGACCGTCAGGTAGGGGAGCGCCAGCGCGGCCGAATCAAGGGTGGTTCCATCTGCTGCCCGGTCGACCTGGAGCACCGCGAAGTCGACGTCGGCCGAGTACCCGACGATCCGCGCACGGTACCTCGGGATGGGTAGCTCGTTCACGTCCTCGAGGAGGCGGATCTCGAAATCGGACCCTTCCTCGACGACGTGCCGGTTCGTGTAGATCCGACCGGTCGGTGTGACGATGGTGCCCGATCCGGAGGAGACTTCGTCAGCCCCCTCGAGCGCCACGATCTGGACTACGGTGCGCGAAATACGGTCGATCTCGTCGCGGCCGAGGGCTGCCTGCGAGATCGCGGTTCCGACGAGGCCGAGATGGAGGGCGAGTACGATGGGTAGCGCTCGCACGAAGGCTGTCGACATTTACGTACCGGACGCTGCGGGGCGTGGGACGGACAGGCTCCGACAGGGGAGTCGGGACCCGGTGGAGAGAGCCGAGAATCGGCCGATGCTCGGGCGGCGGACTCTCCATGCCCTGAGGATCGGCAGCGAGGCGAGGTCGCTTGACCGCCATCGTTCCCCGCCGTAACGTGCTGCGTGGGGCGAACCTCTCCGCAATCGTCGGCACCGGTTCGCTCCGTCGGGGGCCTAGGCGATCAGAGGCCCACCGATGTCCCCGATTGCGGAGCCAGGGGGTTCGCCGGCCCTCCTCATCCCGCGCGGTTCCAGAGACCGGTTTCCGCCAGCACCAGGGGATTCGGCCTCCGGCACGGGTCAGCGGTGCGGCCACTCGTGTTCCCCCATCATCACCCCCGCTTGGACGAGCCCGGAAGGGTCGGGTTCGCTGCGATCATAAGACCGGCAGTGATGCGCCACGCCGGATCAGGAGGGGCGCCCCGAACTCCGACCCTCCGACGGCGTGCGAGTGACCCAACCTTTTCAGAGGAAGCTTGCCATGACGTCCACACGCCTCCTGAGGTACTCCGTGCTCGTCGCCTCGGCCGCACTGCTCCCGGCATGTGATACGGGTGCCGCCGAGCCCGCCGGAGGAGGTTCAGCCGGCAACCCGATCACCGGGGAAGGGTTGCCCAACCCGGCCCCGGTCGTCATCGCGAACTGGGGTGAGAAGCAGCCGGGACGGGAGTGGGGTTCGAGCGCCGGCATCGAGATCGACCCGACCGACGGTCACCTCTGGGCATACGAGCGGTGCGGCTCCGGCTCGGCGGGCGGGCCCGGCATCAACTGTGACACCAACCCCGTCGATCCGGTGATGAAGTTCGATCGGAACACGGGCGCGGTGTTGACGAGCCTCGGCGCCGGCGTGATGGTCACCCCTCACGGCATCCACGTGGACCAGGAGGGGAACGTCTGGGTGACCGACTTCGCCGCGAACGAGGCGGGCACCAAGGGCCATCAGGTGCACAAGTTCAGCCCCACGGGCGAGCTGCTGATGAGCCTCGGTACTCCGGGCGTACCCGGCAACGATGGGGCGCACTTCAACCAGCCGAACGACGTGATCGTCGCACCGGATGGCAGCATCTTCGTCGCCGACGGTCACAGCGGCCAGGGGATGACGACGGTGCAGGCGATGGAGGAGGGAAAGGCCCAGGGCCTGACGGCGCGGGTGATGAAGTTCGCCCCCGACGGGACCTTCATCAAACAGTGGGGCCAGATCGGGACGCTGCACGGCGAGTTCCGCACCCCCCACGCTCTGGCCTTCGACTCCCAGGGCCGCTTGTGGGTGGTGGACCGCGGCAACCACCGCATCGAGATCTTCGACCAGGAAGGCAACTACCTGGATTCGCGCTACATGTACGGCCGCATCAGCGGCATCCACATCACCGAGGATGACCGCGTCTACGCCATCGACTCCGAGTCCAGCCCCACCAGCCATCCGAACTGGATGAATGGCGTGCGGATCGGCCACGTCGATCGTGACGAGATCGTCGCGTTCATTCCGCCTTTCCCGGCGGACACCCGCCCGTACCAGGGAGCCGCCGGAGAAGGCGTGGCGGTCGACGCCGACGGCAACGTCTATGCGGCGGAAGGCCCCAACTCCCTCCGCTGGGCCGGTGGAACCTTCACCAAGTACGCGGTCGAGTAACCGGCGACCGGCGGGCTGGTTCGGACGGACGGTGGCGCGCCCGCTGCCGTCCGTTGTTGCTTTGTGGTGCCTCGTGATCCCCGGCGCGGGCGCGGAACGCTTTCGTCAGGGGGTGACGCGCCGCCCGCCGGCGTAGCTCAGTTCGCGTCCGCGAGGGCAGCGTCCACCTCGCGGTACACCCGTTCAAATTCCTCCGGGCTTATTTCCAGGAAGGGCTTATTGATCAAATGGCCTGCATTGTTGATCAGGACATCCACACGGTCCCATTGGTCCAAAAACCCATGGAGTCGATCAAAATCCTTCTGATCGGCCAGATCAAATGGAAAAAAGTGCACATTGGGCAGTTGTAGGGCCTCCACGGGACGGATATTCCTGGACAGGGCCAACACCTGATGTCCCTTTTGGGCAAAAAGCTTCAGCATTTCATATCCAATGCCCCTACTGGTTCCTGTTATGATAATGTTTGCCATGATCCTATCCAAATTCCTTCCGGCACCCAAAGTTATTGGGGCAACGATTCCCTATTTCATTTTTATTTGCTGCTGTGGAGCATTGGCAATACCCTCCAACACAGGCAAGGTCTTGTTCACCAATTCGGCCATATGGTCGAAATTCATGAGTTCAACCTCATCCCCCACCTTGTGATAATGGTCAAAATTGGTAAAATCAAAGGTACAGAAGGTATGGGAGGGGACTCCGAAGACTTGATGGTAGGGGTAATTGTCCGAACGCTGAAAAAGACTGTATTCCTTGGCCGTGGGCAGGAAACCGACCAATTTCTCCCCGGCATATCCATTGCTGACTTCTGCGACATTGGACATATCATATCCGGTAACGTACATAAAGTAATCCTTTCCCTGCATGGGTACTCCCGTCATTTCAAAATTGAGCATTACGTATAGGTTCAATCCCTCGTCCTTCATCCTTTTGGCCAGGTGCTTGGAACCCAACAGACCTTTTTCCTCAGCGCTGAAAAG
>CAYVOE010000549.1:0-3317 GCA_964452795.1 uncultured Nitrospiraceae bacterium | reverse complement strand
TCGGAGATGTCCACCAGGGCCGGCCGGACTACGATGAGCGACGCGATGAACTCGTGGGTGATGAACACGTGCGAGCCGCCGTGGCCGCTCTCGACGCGCAGCGACTCGGGGAGCAACTGGTGGTAGTCCTTCATGGGCTGGCACTTCTCGGCGTTCGGGCCCTGGATCTTGAAGGGCTGGTCCAGTCCCGCGCACCCCGTGGTGACGGTGAGCAGGGTGCCGTAGAGATCGGCCCGCTCGGCCCCCACCGTGCCCGAATACACCACCTTGTTCCGGCAGATGTGGCCCGCATCGGTGTTCATCAGCGCCACCTGCGTGCTGTAGGGGTTGTTGTAGGGGTTCGCGCCGCCCGTCAACACCTCGTCGCCCGGCTCGCCGTATCCGAAGCAACTGACCTTCTTGAACCGCTCGCCGGTGACGAAGACCGTGAATCCCGTTCCGTGCGTCGGATACAGCATGGGCACGTATCCGTTGCGCCAGGTGGGTTTGCCGCCCGGTTTGCCGCCTTCGAACCAGAAGGAGTTCCGATCGGCCCGTCCCTGGGGGTTCTGCCAGCCCAAGGGATGGGAGTATTCGACCTCGCTGAGGAACAGGTCGCCGAAATGCCCCTGCTCGTAGAACTCGCGCGCCGCCAGGGTGTGGGGCTGAAAGGCGCTGGTCTCGGCCATCATGTAGCGCATGCCCGTGCGCTTCTGCACATCCAGGAGCTGCTCCGCTTCCTCGAGGCTCATGCACGCCGGCACCGCGGAGATCGCGTGCTTGCCCGTCTCCATCACCGCCGTACAGTGGCGCACGTGGTCCGGTGCGCCCGTGAACACGGCCACGGCCTCGATGGAGTCGTCCTGAATCAGCTCTTCCAGCGAATCGTAGGGCCGGTCACAGTTGTAGACCTTCATCAGGAGCTCGCGCCGCTCGGGGATCAGGTCGCTCACCGCCTGCACCGTGCAGTTCGGATGCTGGTGCCAGTGGAACGCGGCGCCGAACCCTCCGCCGACGATGCCGATGCGGATCTTGCGATCCGACTCGAGCGGCCCACCCAGGAACCCCGGGTGACGACGAGGCGCCTCGGCGGTTGCCGCCCGCAAACCGGTGCCGAGGGCGGCGACCCCGGCGACGGCCGTGGCCGTCCGGGTCATGAACTGCCTCCGCGTGGGCCGGCCCGCGGAGGGGTTCGAGGGCGTGCCGGTGTTCATGTTCGTATGCATCGGTGGTCCTCCCTTGTAACTTCGGAGATCGTTTGCTCAAAATCCGAAAATCCGCCCCCTGGGGCGGCATGTCTCACCCATACTTGATGTAGAGAAACAGAAGCACGGCCAGCACCGCGCCGTACCACAACGCCGGACTCCGCAGCCCCCGAGACAGATGGCGTTCTTCCGGGGGCAATTGGAGGCTCTCCGGGTTCCAGATCATCCCCTTCAACTCCTCTTTCGGCTTGGGCTGCGTAAACAGGCTCACCACAACGGCCGTGACCACGCAGATCCAGAACACGATCCCCGTGCGGTTCATGAAGGGCATGTCCGGCCAGAGGGCTTCCAGCAGTGCGGACAGGGGGATCGTCAGGAGTCCCGCGGCCAGGGCGCCGGCGTGGGTCATGCCCCTCCAGAAGATGCCCACCAGGAACATGGTGGTGATGCCCGGCGCGAAATAGCCGTAGATGTTGAGCAGGTAGATGAACACGGGTCGATCCGAGTGGGCGATCATCAGGATCGCCCAGCCGATGGCCACCAGCGCCACCACCACGCCGAAGGCCTTGCTGAACCACACCGCCTCCCGTTCCGACGCGTTCTTTCGTACGTAGGGCAGGTAGAAATCCATGCAGACGATGGTGACGCACGAGTTGATGGATCCCGCGATGTGCGACATCACCGCCGCCACCAGCCCCGCCATCACCAGCCCGATCAATCCCACCGGCAGCAGGTTCCGCACCAGCGTGGGAAAGGCATAGTCCGCTTTCGGAAGGTCGGGGAAAAGCTGCACCGCCAAGACCCCCGGGAGGATGTAGAACAGAGGCATGAGCAGATTGAGGAAGCTGGCGAAAACCACTCCCATGCGCGCGTGCCACTCGTTGCGGGCGGCCAGGGCCCGCTGCACCATGAACTGGTTCGTGGCGCCGTAGAAGATGCCGATGCCGAGACTCGCCCCGATGAACATGGTCCAGGGGAAATCGGGGTCCGTCGACGGCAGGAGGAGGTCCCATTCATGGGAGTGGGCGAACACGCCCTCGAGTCCGCCCACGGCCCGCACGGTCATTATGGTGAGGGCCGTGCCTCCCACGATCAGCACGCCGAGCTGGACCATCTCGGTCCACACCACCGACTTCAACCCGCCGGTGATGGTATACACCGACGTGAGGACCGCCAGGGCCACGATGCTCCCCACGATGGACCACCCGAGCAAGGCGTTGACCGCCAGGGCGCCCATGTAGAGCACGGCGCTGATCTCGACGAAGATGTAGGTCAGCACGATGAGGAAGGCGTAGACCAGCCGCGCACCGGTGCCGTAACGGCGGTTCAGGAACTCGGGCATGGTGTAGAACCCGTTGCGCAGGTAGAAGGGCAGGAAGATCCACAGGAGCGCCCCGAAACAATACAGCACCGACGGCCAGGCGAGGTTCATCGCCGCGAACCCGCGCTGATAGGCCACCCCCATGATGCCCACGAAATGGTGGCTGCTGATGTTGGCGGCCATGATGCTGCCCCCCACCATCCACCACGGCAGGGCGTCGCCCGCGAGGAAGTAATCGCGTTTTGACCGACCCGCGTGGCGCGCCGCATACAACCCCAGCCCGATCACGGCGACGATGTAGATCGCGAAAATCGCCAGGTCCGCCGCGCTCAGGCGAATGGCCGGTCCGTGCTCCATTCTCGGCGCCTCTTCCTCCCGTGTTTCGGTTCCCCGTTCGGTCGCCCGTGCGAAAACCGCGCCCGCGAAAGATCAGGCCCCGGCATATCGGCTCGAATCTCGATCACCGGACATTCCGGGCCTGCAGCGGAAAATCACAGCTCCAGCAGGTGCTCTTTCCGCGCCGCTTCCAAAATCGCCGAGTCGGCCACCTTCGCCAGAGGCGTATACCGCGGATGGTGCTCGTCGCGGTAGGGGTCGTTGCGCGCGGCGTTGTAACAGCAGATCAGGGACCACCGGGGCCGGTCGCTCGTGTTGGCGTCGGACCGGTGAAGCAGGTTGCCGTGGAAGAACAGGGCCGTGCCGGGGTCCATCTCGCAGTAGACGAGCTCGAGCCGTTTGGCGGCCTCGGCCACCCGTTCGGGATCGGCCCCGGTCTGGGTGCCGAACCGGCCGTGGTCGATCCGGCCCATGTG
>CAYVOE010000548.1:2804-3324 GCA_964452795.1 uncultured Nitrospiraceae bacterium | reverse complement strand
CAATGATAGACCCGACCGAACAGCAAGCGCGGCGCGACCTGCAGTACCTGGCGGGCAGCCTGCCCCACCGCGGCGCGTACACGGGGAACGAACACGCCGCCGCGGAATACCTGCAGCGGCGCTTCGGGGAGTACACCTCCGACACGGAACTCGACGAGTTCAGCTCCATCGAGAGCTATTACTACCTCTTTGCGTCGTACTACGCCGAGTTCCTGTTCGTGGCCATCGCCGCGGTCTGGTTTCCCTTCGCGGCCTTCGGCTACGGCCTGGTGGTTTTCACGGCCTACATCGCCGAGTTCACGGGCTACCGGCTGATGGCGCGGCTCCTGCCGCAGTACGAGTCGCAGAACGTGGTGGCGCGGTTTCTGTCGCCCCGGCCCGCGCGCCTCTTTGTCGTGACCGCCCACTACGACTCGCCCCGCGAAGGGTTTCTGTCGTCGCCGCCGATCCGCCGCCGCCTGCGGGCCTTCCACCTGCTCGTCGTGTTTTGTATGATGGCCGTGCTGGTATCCTGCCTGAT
>CAYVOE010000548.1:0-2794 GCA_964452795.1 uncultured Nitrospiraceae bacterium | reverse complement strand
GGGGTTCGAGGTCCTGCCGGGGGACGGCTTCCCCCTCGAGCTGACGGTGCGCGTGTCGGCAGTGGCCATCCTGGCGGCCGCGGCGGCGCTGCTGTTCTACCACGAGTCGGCGGGCGACTACTCCTCGGGCGCCGTCGACAACGCCAGCGGAGCCGTCCTGCTCCTGGCCCTGGCGGACCGCCTCAAAGATTCCCCGCTCCTCGAGGACGCCGAAGTGTGGCTGGTGGCCACGGGCGCCAAGGACGCCTGGATGAGCGGCATCTACCACTTCGTCCGGTCGCAGAAGCTCGACAAGGACAACACCTATTTCCTGCATGTGGACAACGTGGGCGCGCCCGCGCTGCGCTACGAGACCGGCGAGGGATTGCTCCACCGGTTCCCGGCGTCTCAGGAGATGGTGCGGGCGGCCGAGCGGGTGGCGGGGGAGTTCGGCGCGACGCCGGGGGTGAATCGCGAGCTCCCGTCGGAGGCCCTGGTCACCCTCGCCCGGGGCTACAAGGCCCTGCGCATCACGGGCGTCGATCCCGCGCCCGTCGACGACGCGTCCTCGCCCCACGACGGAGTAACCCGGGTGGATTTTCCGGCCATTGCCCGCGCCACCGACTTCGCCGAAGCCACCTTGCGCGAGCTCGCCACTGCCCTGGCCCGCCGCGAATCCAAACAGGCTGCCAAGAGCCGCGCGTGAGGGAAGAGGCGGCTTCGCCGGCGGCTTGGCCGTCCCGGCAAAATGTGATGGTCTTGGGCGCAGACGCCCAAGACGCGCATGCCGTTTTTGCAGGATAATTCTACGGTTTAGCAAAATTGAAGCCGGATCGGGCAAGTGTTATCCTACCGAGCTTCCGGCCCGCCCCCGTTCTCTCGTGGATCGGGCCCCGCCGGCGGCGCGGGCCGATTGACCGGACCTCGCGCGATCCGGAAAGCGCTTTGGCTACGGAGGAGATTTATGACCATCAATCCGCAAATCTTCCGCGAGTACGACATCCGGGGCCTCGCCGAGAAGGACCTCAACGAAGCGATTTATGAAGCCCTGGGAAAGGCCTACGGACGGTATACCCGGGACTCGCGCACGCACAACCGCATCGTGGTGGGCCGCGACGGGCGGCTGACGTCGGAGGCCTACGCGGAGGCCTTCGTTCGGGGCGTCACCGCCTGCGGCATCGACGTCATCGACATCGGCGAGGTGCCTACGCCGCTGGTGTATTTCGGCCTCTTCACCCTCGAGGTCGACGGCGGCGCCATGATCACCGCCAGCCATAATCCCAAAGAGTACAACGGGATCAAAGTCGCCGTCGGCAAGTCCACCCTGCACGGCGATCAGATCCAGGAACTGCGGAAGATCATCGAAGCGGGCGACCTGTGCACGGCGGATCGGACCGGGACGGTGACCAAGCAGGACCTGGTGCCGAATTACCACGAACGGATCCTGCGCGACGTCAAACTCAAGCGCAAGCTGAAGATCGTGGTGGACGGCGGCAACGGGGTGGGCGGTCCCGTGGCGGTGCCCCTGTACGAGAAGCTGGGCTGCGAGGTCATTCCCCTGTACTGCGAGGTGGACGGGACCTTCCCCAACCACCATCCGGACCCCACGGTGCCGAAGAACCTCGCCGATCTCATCCAACTGGTGACGTCGGAGAAGGCCGACCTGGGCATCGCCCTGGACGGCGACGTGGACCGCATCGGCGCCATCGACAACGCGGGCAACATCATCTGGGGCGACAAGCTCCTGATCCTCTTCGCCCGAGACATTCTCGAGGAGGTCCCGGGCGCCACGGTCATCGGCGAGGTGAAGTGCTCGCGCACCCTCTTCGAAGACGTGGCCCGGCACGGCGGGAACCCGGTGATGTGGAAGACGGGCCACTCGCTGATCAAGGCGGCCATGAAACAGTTCGACGCGCAGGTGGCGGGCGAGATGAGCGGCCACATGTTCTTCAAGCACCGCTGGTACGGATTCGACGACGCCATCTACGCGGGCGCGCGGCTGCTCGAGCTGGTGTCGCGCAGCGACAAGACCCTCGAGGAGATGCTGTCCGACGTGCCGGAGATGTACGTCACCCCCGAGACCCGCATCGAAACCAGCGAGAGCCGCAAGTTCGAGATCGTGGAGGAGGCCCGGCGCTTTTTCCAGGACGAAATGGGACTCGACGTGAACACCATCGACGGCGTTCGCATCGAATGGCCCGACGGCTGGGGCCTGGTCCGCGCGTCGAACACGTCTCCCGTGCTGGTGACGCGGTGCGAGGCCGAGACGCCGCAGCGCCTCGACGAAATCCGCAACCTCGTGGAAGGGAAGATCCAGGAACTGAATTCGTAGCGCCCGCGAGAGCGTTTCGGAAGAACCATCCTCCGGCCGCGCACAGGCCCTTGAGTCCTGTGCGCGGCCGTGTTTTTTGAGGCGAGCGCCTTGAGGAGACGCGAGGAGTCCGGCGGCCGTACAACCCGGGACGGGCGACCGCTACCGTCGCACGACTGCGAGGCCTGCGCCCAACGGGCCCATGTTCTATCGCCTCCCCGCGTAAGTCTCCGAGGACTGCACTCAACGGGGCTGTGAGCCTGCGCCAACCCGTCATTGCGAGCCCCCGAGCCACATGCGCGGTCGCCGTGAAGGATGAAAACCGGGGGGAGGCCGACGGGGCCGGAGCGGTGAGGTCAGGCGTCTAGAAACGCCCCGATGGGGATAAGCACGCAGCACATCGGCCCGACACACAACGCACCCCTGCCGCCCCAAACAACGACCTGTAGAAATTCCCCGAAGGGGATACATAATTTAGCCCAGGGTCAGCGAGCGACAGCGAGC
>CAYVOE010000547.1:0-3372 GCA_964452795.1 uncultured Nitrospiraceae bacterium | reverse complement strand
ACCGGCAGCCCCGCCCCGATGGCCGCCGCCATGGGCTCTTCAATGGTGAACACTTTCTTGGCACCGGCCCGGGCCGCGCTCTCCGTCACCGCCCGCTTTTCCACCGCCGTGATGCCCGAGGGAACGCAGATGGCCACCCGCGGCGTCACCAGACGCTTGCGGTTGTGAACCTTCTGGATAAAATACTTCAGCATGGCCTCCGTCACTTCGAAGTCGGCGATGACGCCGTCCTTCATCGGACGAATGGCCACGATGTTGCCCGGGGTGCGCCCGATCATGTTCTTGCCCTCGTTGCCCACGGCGCGCACCTTGTTGGTGTCTTTGTTGATGGCCACCACCGACGGCTCGCTGAGGACAATGCCCTGCCCTTTGACATAGACCAGCGTGTTCGCCGTTCCCAGGTCTATGCCCATGTCGTGAGAAAAGAGCCCCGGCAGAAGACTGAAAAATCCTCGCACAGTTTTGCACCCCTAGACGTAAGCGGCCCTATGCGCTCGATAACCTGTTACGAAGTAACGGCTTGCATCGAACGGCGCAAATCGGGCGGATTATAGCAGATGTACCACGAATTTCCAACAGGAAAAACTGGATTTTCACGATCCTGCGCATATTTCCTGCAACGCGTTGAAACGCAACATGTTGTATGCGGGTGTAATGCCGGGCGCCACGGCTTGTATTGTTCCACGCCGTTGGTAGTGCGGGCGCGGACGCAGTACAATAGGCCCCGTCCGAACCTCCCCGCGACGGCGCGGCACGCCGGGCGATCGGCCCAGACGGGATCCCCCGGCGCGGGATCAGGCGCAAGAACGTCCGGCAAGGGTTCGGTGGGAGGCGGTTTGGTGCGAACAGTCGTGGCGTGGGGGCTTCTGCTCGGGAGCCTGTCGGCCCAGGCCCTCGAGGAGCGGTGGAGCGTCGGTACGGACGTGGGAAGCCGCGCCCTGCCCTCGGTGGTGGATTTCGACGGCGACGGCGCCCCGGAAGTCGTGGTTCCTACCCGGTTTGACGGAACCATCTGGGTTATCGAGTCGGACGGCGCCGTGGCGCCCGCGCTCCGATACGACCATTGGCTCGAAGGATCGCTCGCGGCGACAACCCCGCCTTCCTCCTCGGTGCCCGTCTTCGTGTTCCAGTCACCGGAAGGCCACGCCAGCCTGTTGAACGCCGACCGCGCCCTCGTATCGAGTCGGACCCTGCCCGGCCAGCCCCGCCTCGGCACCCATCCGTGCTTCACCGACCTCGACGGCGACGGCGCCTACGAGATCCTGGTTGCCCGCCGGGACGGAACGGTCACCGCCCTGAGCGAACAGATGGTGCCCCTCTGGACTTTCGACGCCGGCGCCCCCATCGTCGCTTCGCCCGCGGGCGGGCCCGTGTTCGTGGGCCAGGGCGGCGCCTTCGTCCTCACCGCCGCGGGGCGGCTCCACGGCCTCACGGGCCACGGCCGGCCCCTGTGGCATTTCGACATGTCTCACAAAGCCGCGCAATTTCCGTCCTTTTCCGACGTCCTGGTCCTTCAACTGGCCTACACCCATGCCTCGGTGCTGGTGAGCGACGCCGAAGGCTGGCTCTACGCCGTCGACGCTGTGGAAGGGGAAGAGCAGTGGCGGGTGCGGGTGGGGCGGAGCGCCCTGGGAACCCCGGCGGTGTTCGACGTCCATCCCAACGCGGGACGCGAGCTGGTGTGCGTGGGCGAGGACGGCGCCGTGGCCGTCATCGACGCGACGGGCCGGGTCCTGTCGGACGGGGCCCTGCCGCCGGGCCGCTACGTGCCGCGCCCCGTGGTAGCCGACGTGGACGGCGACGGCACCGCCGAGATCGTGGTGGCGGCCTACGACTGGGGTCTGGTGGTGGCGAGCCTCGACGGGACGGTCAAACAGGAAATGTCGCTGCAGGGCAACGCCGTGGAGGGGGTGGTCCTGGCCGATCTCGACGGCGACGACCGCCTCGAGCTCCTGGCCGCCACCGACTGTGCCCGCGTCCATTGCTTCACCACCGCGGCCCGGACCGGCTGGACCCACCCGCGCGCCGGCGTCTCCCTCGAAGGCTGCGTGCGACCCGTGGCCGCCATGCCCCTGCCGGACGCCGATCGAACCTCCCGCTCGGCCTCGCCGGACCTGGCGATCCTGCCCGATTTCACCGAGGAATCGCCCTTCGCCACGGCCTGGGTCCATTTCGGATCGCGGACGCGGGCGAACCGGGCCAGCGTGGTCATCCGCCAGGGCGAGATCCTCCTGGGTTCCTGCACCCAGCCCCTGCGCAACGGCGGGGTCACCGTGCCCTTCGTCCGCTACAACGCCGACGGCATCACGCTGGATTTTTCCCTCTACGACGACGACGGCGGCCTCGTCGGCTCCACCGAGAACTACTCGGTGCGGTCCCCGGCGGTCCGCCCCGTCCAGCTCACCCCGCCGGAACCCTTTTTCATCGCCCTCGCGGAACGGGCCGCGGCCTACCGGCTCCCGGCGGAATGGGCCCTGCCCGAGGTGGGCGGCCGCGACACCTGGCACGTGGCGCGTTACATGCCCGAGGCCTGGAACCGGTACGGCCTCGCCGACCGACCCTTCATCGACGAGGCCATCCCCCGCCTCGCCACCTCGGCCCGACGCGGCGACGTCTTCGGCCCGAAGCACCGCGCCTGGGCGGACCTCAAGGGGGACACCAAGCCGTTCTTCATCATGAACGACTACTTCCGGCCCGAAGCGCCCTATCCCGCCGACGCCGTGCGGGCCATCGAGGCCATGGCGGGAGATCGATTCCTGGGCTTCCCCGTACACGAATGGGCCTATCGCGTCTGGAAGGAGCGGTGGGAGGGGGGCCAGCCTCCGCCCCAGTCGCCCGGCGACGCCATGGCCCTGCTCGAACGGGAATTTGAAGAGCTGCTCGAGGACTGCCACGGACGCATGTACGCCGGCGAAGGGTATTGCCTCTTCCCCCACCAGGCCTTCCGGTGGGGCGCCCCCATGGCCTACGCCGAAATCGGCGAAAACATCCCCTGCGCCCCGCTCCAGTTCGCCTTCCTGCGCGGCGCGGCGCGCCAGTACGGCGGCCGCCCCTGGGGAGCCTACTTGTCGAACTGGTTCCGCGGCGCCGTGGCCGACACCCGCTACACGCCGCCCGGCCCCCGCGTCCGCTGGGAGAAGCCCGACATCGCCACGGGACCCAACTGCGGCCATTCCCCCTCGCTCGAGCGACGGCTGGCCATGGCCGCCCACCTGGCGGGAGCCACCTTCGTCCACCACGAATCGGACGGCCACAACGGCTCCATCTTCGTGCGCGAGCCCGAACCCGGCCGGTTCGAGATATCCCCCTTCGGCGAGGCCATCGAGTCGTGGTACAACCACGCCCGCGAGTATCCCGACCGCGGCGTCCCCT
>CAYVOE010000546.1:0-3379 GCA_964452795.1 uncultured Nitrospiraceae bacterium | reverse complement strand
GAAGGCCTCAAAAGATCGGCGCTGCTTTGCCCGGGGAGGCATTCTCAGCTCGGGGGCGCGGGGCCGCGGCGATTGTTGACAAACTGAAAATAAATTCAGTATATTGAGTCCGTAAGGGGTCTTTGTCTAGCAATTTGGGTCTGCTATCGGGTTCAAAGGCCCCCCTGCAAGCAACTTGAAGCATGCCAACCCAAGGAGCGGCTCATGAGCGCTTCTCTGCCTTTTCGAGGGGTATCCGTAGCAAGGGACCTGGTGGCGCCGCCGGAGGAGGCGGCCCCGGAAGGATGGAACCTGGAGGCGCTGGCGGGGCGCCTGGTGGAGGTGTCGGGCGGGCCGTCGACGTCGGTCCTGACCCTGGGCGCCGTTCTCGTTCACGAGGCCCAGTGCCGGGGCGGGTGGGCCGCGTGGATCGGCGGCAGGGGATCGACCTTCTTTCCGCCGGACTTCGCGGCTTCGGGCATCGATCTGGAGGCCCTGCCCGTGGTGCGCGTGTCCGACGTCGGGGAAGCGGCCCGGGCGGCCGACACCCTGGTCCGATGCGGCGGCTTCCGGGTGGTGGTGCTCGACCTGGGTCCGGGGGGCGACCTTCCCCTGCCGGTCCAGACCCGCCTGGTCGGGCTGGCCAAGCGGCACCGTACCGCGATTGTGACGTTGACGCGCTCGGGCCGGGACGGCCGGTCCCGGGGCTCCCTGGCTTCGCTTCGCGGCGAGGCGACGCGGCGGCGGGCGGACCCGGACTGTTTCGTGTGCGAGCTGCGCGCGGTCAAAGACAAGCGGCGGGGCCCGGGCTGGAGCCACGCGGAGATATGCCGTGGAACGGATGGCCTGTGTTGACGTGCGGGCGCTGCCCCTGCAACTGCTGCTGCGCCGTCACCGCGAATGGGAAGGGCACCCCGTGGCGGTGGTCGATTACGACAAACCCCTGGGCGTGATCCTGTGGGTGAACGAGCACGCGGCGGCCCGCCGGATCCGGCCGGGCATGCGCTACGCCGCGGGCCTGGCCCTGGCGCGGGACCTGCGCGGAGGCGTGGTGACTCCGGCGGAGATCGACGAGGCGGTGGCTTTCCTGTCGAGGCGGCTCTGGGGGTTCAGTCCGCGGGTCGAGCCGTCCCCGCGGGAACCCGGCGTGTTCCGCCTGGACGCCTCGGGAATGGGCTCCCTCTACCCGTCTCTCGAGGCCTGGGCCGAACGCCTGCGCGACGCCCTGCGCCGGGAAGGGTTCCGCGCGGTGGTGGCGGTGGGCTTCAGCCGTTTCGGCTGCTACGCCGCGGCCCGGTCGAGCACGCGCAACATCGTGTTTTCCGATCCTGACCGCGAACGGGCCTTCGTGCGGCGGGTGCCCGTCGAGCGCCTGGGGCTTGACCCGAATACGCGGGATCTGCTCCTCCAGTTGGGCATCGACACCCTGGGAGCCTTCATGGCGCTTCCCGCGGGCAGCGTTCGCCGACGGTTCGGTACGGAGGCGGAAGAGCTGCACGCCGAGGCCCGCGGCGACGGATGGGCGGCCCTCGACCCGAGCGATCTCCGGGAACCGGCCGAGCACGTCGAGCACTTCGATTATCCGGAAGACAACCTGGACCGGCTGCTCGCGCGGTTGGGGGTCCTGCTCTCGGCCGTCCTGGCCGACCTGTCGGAGCGACACGAACAACTCGAATCGCTTCGGTTTACGCTGACCCTGGACGACGGCAGCGAGCTGCACGAGGAGGTGTCTCCCGCGGCGCCCACCCTCGACGCGGGCCCGCTCCTGCAACTGCTGCGACTGCGCCTCGAGGCCCTCGCCCTGACGGGCGGCGTGGTGAAGGCGCGCATCCGGGGGATAGGCGTCGCCGCCTTCGAGCGCCAGCTTGCCCTCTTTGTCGCGCCGTCCCTGCAGCACCTCGACGCCGTCCACCGCGCCTTCGCCCGGCTCCGGGCCGAGTTCGGCAACGACGCCGTGGTCCGGGCGCGGCTGTGCGAGGCCCACCTTCCGGAAGCCCGGTACCGCTGGGAACCCCTGCGGCGGCTGCCTTCGCCCCGGGCGGCAGTGGTCAGCGTCCGCCCCCTCGTGCGCCGGCTCTACACGCCGCCCGTCGCGCTGCCGCCCCGGGAACGGCACGAGCCCGACGGGTGGCTCATCGCGGGGATCGCCGACGGACCCGTCGAGGAGGTGATCGGCCCCCAGTTCGTGTGCGGCGGCTGGTGGGTGCGCGAGGTGTCGCGGGCCTATTACTACGTCCGCACCCGGAGCGGCCGGTGGTTCTGGATCTACCAGGACCGAAAACGACGGCGCTGGTATCTCCAGGGGGAAGTGCAGTGACGTGCGGGCGCGGGGGCGCGGTGCGCCCCTGAACCGCTCGAAAACCCGGCCCCATCGGCCTCGAACAAGCGATGAACGATTCCTATAACCATTCCTACGGACCGACTTATGCACCTCTGTGGTGCAAGAGCGTGTATTCCTTTCTCGAGGGCGCCAGCCGGCCGGAAGAGCTGGTCGAGGAGGCCCATCGGCTCGGCCTCCGTTCGCTGGCCCTCACCGACCGGGACGGCGTGTACGGCGCGGTGCGTGCACACAAGGCCGCGCAGGAGGCGGGCGTTCACCTCATCGTGGGATCGGAGGTCACCCTGGACGACGACAGCCGCCTCCTCCTGCTGGCCTCCGATCGCGACGGATACGCTCAACTGTGCCGGCTGCTGACCAAAGGCCGGCTCCGATCGCCGAAGGGCCTGAGCCGGGTGACCCTCGAGGAGGTGTGCGAACACGCGCCGGGGCTCATCGCGCTTTCGGGCGGGGAGCGGAGCCCGTTGACCGGCGAGGCCGATCCCCGGGCCGCGGCGGGACCGTTGCGCGACGCCTTCGGAGACCGCTTGTACGGGCTCCTTACCCGCCACCGCCAGGCGGGCGAGGAACGCCGGGAGCGACGTCTGCGCCGCCACGCCGAACGATACCGGATTCCCCTCGTGGCGGGCATGGAGGTGCTCTACCACACGCCGGCCCGGCGCGACCTGCAGGACGTGCTCACCTGCATCCGCCACGGCGTCACCCTGGCGGGGGCGGGCCGACTCACCCGGCCGAACGCGGAACACGCCCTCCGCGCGCCCCGCGGATTCGCCCGCCTTTACGAGGACGATCCGGCGTCGGTGGAGCGCACGGAGGAGGTGGCGGAACGGTGCCGGTTCTCCCTGGGCGAGATCCGGTACCGCTACCCCAGCGAGCGCCTGCCGGACGGCACCACCTCGCGGGAATGGCTGCGCACGCTGACCTGGGAAGGGGCCCGGGAACGCTACCGCGGTCCCGTCCCCCGAGACGTGCGGCTCCAGCTCGAGAAGGAGCTGGACCTCATCCACGACCTCTCGTACGAGGGATATTTCCTCACCATGCGCGAGATCGTCGAATTCTGCC
>CAYVOE010000545.1:0-3400 GCA_964452795.1 uncultured Nitrospiraceae bacterium | reverse complement strand
GGCCCGGGCGGAGCTCGACGTATCGGGCGACGACGGAATCGGCGTGGCGGCGTACCAATTGGACGCCGATGGGTCGGTGGCGTCGGATTCGTGCATCGATTTGGCGGAACACGTGCGGGCCGGGCGGCTGGAATGGGACGTGCCCGCGGGCGCGTGGTCGGTGGCGGTGTACCGCCGGAAATCGGGTCCGGGCTTTTTCACCTCGGGCCTCGCCGACCTGATGAACCGAGAGGCGATGGCGGAATACGTGGATACGGTGTACGAGGGGCATCGGGCGGTGGTGGATGGCATCCCGAACCTGCGCTTCGTGGGCTACTTCACCGACGAGCCCTGCGGGTCCATCTCGATGACGGCCTTCGGCGACAAATTCACGTGGTTCCCCTCCCTCCCCTGGTCTCCCGAGCTGCCGGCGACGTTCGAGCGCATCGCGGGCACATCGTTCGTGCAGAGCCTGCCCCGGCTCCACGAGCGCCGGGACCCCGAGGCGCTTCGCCTCCAGTTCGCCTTCTGGGAGGCCACCGCGGAGCTGTTGAAGGAGAACTACTTCGGCCAGATCCAGCGGTTCTGCGAGGAGCACGGGCTCGAAGCCACGGGCCACCTCATGGGCGAGGAGGAATTCCACTATCACCTGGCCCAGAACGCGGGAATCCTTCCCAGCCTGTACCGCTACATGCACACGCCGGGCATCGACTGGATCCACCCGCTGGAGAATCAACTGCCCGCGGTGGTGCCCAAGTACGCGGCGTCGGCTGCGCACCTGCTGGGCCGCGACCGGGCGTGGTGCGAATCTTTCGCAGGGTCCGGCTGGGGCCTCACCTTCGAGCAGATGCGCGCCATCGTAAACTGGGAGCATGTCAATGGGATCGGGTTTCAAATCCCCATCTCGTACAAATACTCGCTCCGCGGTCCCAAGCGCGCCACCTTCTACAATCCGGGGATCAGCTATCAGCAGCCCTACTGGGACCATTTCAAAGCCTTTGCGGACTACGAGGCGCGCCTCTGCGCGCTGGTGGCGGGCGGAGGCCACGCGGCGCAGATCGCCCTGGCTTATCCGAGCGTGGATATCTGGGCCCACGCCTGGGACCACGACACCCTGATCCGGCGTTCGGAAGAGTACCGGCAACTGGGGGATCGGCTGCGCTTCGCCGGCTACGACTTCGACATCCTCGACGACGAGGTCCTGACCGAGGGCGCCCGGATCGAGGACGGCGCCCTCGCCACGGATACGGAGCGGTTCCCCGTGTTGATCCTGCCGCGGATGGACGCGGTGCGCCGGTCGGTGGTCGAGCGCTGCGTCGAGTTCGCTCGCGCCGGCGGCCTGGTCCTGGTTCTGGGCGAACTGCCTCGGCATTCCTTGGAACACGGTGCGGAAGACCCCGAGCTGGCAGCGGCCCTCGAGCGACTCTTCGGTTTGCCGCGAGAGGCCGCGATGGCGGATGGCGCAGGGACGTGGCGGGCCTGCGGGGCGGGCGCCGCGGCGTGGGCCGTCGACGTGGAGTCCGCCCTGGCGCTGCTGGCCGAACGCCTGACACCCGACGTCCGGTGCGAGCCGGCCGACGGCGGGCTGGTGGCCTACCACCGGCGCGGGGACGACGGGCATCTCTATCTCCTGATGAACCGGAGCGACGAGGCCCGGGAGTACCGCATCACCCTGTCGGCGTCCGGTCATCCGGAGGTCTGGGATCCCGTGACGGGCGAGGCGGAGGCCGTGGGCGGCTACAGTCTCGAGGACGACGGCGTCACCTTCTCCCTGGCTTTTCATCCGCACGAGTTGATCCCCGTGGTGCTTCGCGGGCAGGCCTCGCGTCGGCCGGTTCGCGGGGGCGGCGAGGTCCTGCGGGAGATCCCGGTGGAAGGACCTTTCCGGTTCCGCCTCGATCCGACGCTGGAACGGCCCCACATCGCCTGGAATTTCGCGGAAGACAAGACGGCCTGGACTTCCCAGGCGGGCGAGATAACGGCGCGGGAGACGATGCCCGTCGGCGACTGGCGCGATCACGGGCTGCAGCACTTCTCCGGCATCGGGATCTACGAGACCGAAATCGACCTCGGAGAAATTCCTTCCGACACCCGGGTGGTCATCGACCTGGGCCGAGTGGCTCAGAGCGCGGAGGTGGAGATAAACGACCGATCCGTCGGCATCGTCTGCCTCGCGCCCTACCGGATCGACGTGACCGACGCCGTGCAATCGGGCAGGAATCGGCTGCGAATCTCCGTAGCCAACACCCTATCCAACTACTACTCCCGGTTCGAGGAGCTCAAGGAGGCGCCGGTCCACGCGGGCGGAGATACGCCGGAACGCCGCGTCAGCGGGCTGCTGGGTCCGGTGGTCCTTCGCGTGGTGCGTCCTTCGACGCTGTAGGAAGTACCGGAAAGGCAAGCCTCTCGTCGCGTCATTCGTCGCGGCGAGAGGCTTCTTTCATGCGCATGACGACGCGGTGTCCGAAGGGCCGCGGCTCGGGGTGATAGAACTCGCAGAGGCCGAAACCGCCCACGGTCATCCTCCATCCGTCCTCGGGCATGCCCTCGAGGGCGCGGCGCACGGCGGCGAACCGTTCGTCCCACGTGTCGCCGGGGGCGGAAGTCTCGCCGGAACGGTACCGGGCGTCGTACCGCGCGCGGAACGGGTCGACGACGCCTTCGCGGCGGTCGTAGGTACAGAGCTGGTAATGAACGAGTTCGGACACGCGGATTCAGCCTCCTCCCCGCTGTCGGCGCAGGGTCTCACGGTACTGGGGAAGGAGCTCTTCCCAGGGCTCGACCCGATGGGTCCGGGCCCAGTCGTCGTAGAGCGCGGCCATGTGCGCGACGCGGTCGGGTTGTCGGGCGGCGAGGTTGTTCAACTCGACGCGGTCTTCGCGGAGGTTGTAGAGCTCCCAGTCGCCCGAGAAGATGGTAATGTCCTTGTCGAAATCGAGGTAGGTGCCGAGGTCGGAGAACTCGGAGACGAGCTTCCAGTCGCCGACGCGCACGGCCCGGTTGCCTTCGTGCTCCCAGAAGAGGGGTTCGCGGCGGCCCGCTTTCTCGGCGCGGAACGCCGGCAGCAGGCTCTGCCCCTCGAGCGGCGGCAGGGAGTTTCCGTTGTATGCGTCGGGATACTCCACGCCCGCCGCTTCGAGGAAGGTCGGCATGAAGTCGATGACGTGGCCGACCTGGTCGGTGATGCCGTTGCGGTCGCCGATGACGCGGGGCCACCGCGCGATCAGGGGCGTGGCGATGCCGCCCTCGTGGGCCCAGTGCTTGAACCGCCGGAAAGGGGTGTTGCAGGCGTTGGCCCAGCCCACGTCGTAGCCGCGGATTGATTCGGCCGGCCCCGGCGGGATGCCCGGTGTGACGTTGATGGGCTCCGAGCAGGCGCCGTTGTCGGACAGGAAAAGGATCAGCGTGTTCTCTTCCTCGC
>CAYVOE010000544.1:0-3414 GCA_964452795.1 uncultured Nitrospiraceae bacterium | reverse complement strand
CACGGCGGGCGTCCTCCACGACGTGGGCATGCTGGTGCTCGCCGCCAACTGCCCCCGACCCTTCGAACGCGTCCTCGCCCGCATCCAGTCGGAATCGATCGGGCTCGAGGAGGGCGAGCGCGCGGAGTTCGGGGCAAGCCACCAGGAAGTCGGCGCCTACCTCCTGGGCCTCTGGGGATTCTCCGATCCCATCGTGGAAGCCATCGCCTATCACCACCACCCGGCGCGGTGCGCGTCCGGGGCCTTCACGCCCCTGGCCGCCGTGCATATCGCCAACGCCCTGGTGCGCCGGGGCGCCCCCTTGAGCCTCGTGGCCCCGCCGGAAATCGACCGGGAGTACGTCGCGGCCTGCGGCTGTGCCCACCGACTCGACGAGTGGACCGAAATGTGCAACGATTTCCAGGAGAAGCCGGCATGAAGAACGCCATTCTCTTCGTCGACGACGAGCCCTATATCCTGTCCTGCTACCAAAGGCAACTGCGCCATGCCTTCTCGGTCGACATCGCGGAAAGCGGCGCCGCCGCCCTCGAGATGATCGCTTCCCCCACAGTGTACGCCGTCGTCGTCGCCGACATGCGCATGCCCAACATGGACGGTATCCAATTTCTCGGCCACGTGAAACAGCGCTCGCCCCACACGGTGCGCATGATGCTCACGGGGAACGCCGACCTCGACACCGCCATCCAGGCCGTCAACGAGGGCGCCATCTTCCGGTTCCTCACGAAGCCTTGCCAGCCCGAGACCCTCATCCGCGCCCTTCAGGCCGGCGTCGAGCAGTACCGACTCCTCGAGGCCGAGCGGGAGCTCCTCGAGCGGACGCTCCGCGGCAGCGTCAAGGTCCTCACCGACGCCCTCAGCCTCTTGAACCCCGCCGCCTTCTCGCGCGCCACCCGGATCCGCGCGCGCGTGCGGCGGCTGGCGGAAAAGCTGCAGATCCCTTCGCCGTGGCAGTGCGAGCTCGCCGCCATGCTTTCCCAGATCGGATGCGTCACGTTGCCGCCCCCGGTCCTGGAACGGGCCCTCACCGGCAGGAGCCTCCTCCCCGAGGAACAACGCATGTACGCCGCCCACCCCACCGTGGGCGCCGATCTCCTTTCCAACGTCCCCCGCCTCGAGCGGGTCGCGCGCATGGTCGAGGGACAGCAGCGTCCTTATCGCAATTTCGCGCGGAATCTCAGCGAAGACGAGCGGCTGGAGGCCCTGGGCGCGCAGTTGCTCAAGCTCTGCCTCGACTACGACGGCCAGCTCCAGCAGGATGTCCCCGTCGCCGTGGCCCTCGAGCGGCTCCGCACCCGCAAGGGGGAGTACAACCCCCGCATGCTGGCCGCCCTGCGCGCCATGGAGACCGGCGGACCCGACGTCAAGGCCGTGCGCGAGGTGTCGTGGACGGAAATCAAGGTGGGGATGGTGGCGACCGAACCCGTCCGCACCTCCACGGGCGCCCTGGTGGTGCCCAAGGACCAGGAGTTTACCCCCGAAGTCTTGACCCGCTTGCGGAACTTCGCCCAGCGCGGAGGCCTCGTCGAGCCCCTCCTGGTGTACGAACGGGGACCGCACCTCGACATCGTCGACGAAGACCGGGTCCGGGCATAGACGGACGCGATTGGACCGCCATGAGTTACGCTGAAAATCGATTTTCGTCAATGAAAGCGTTCGGGAAACCGAATCCATCCCGGAACCCGATCGGCTTCTTCGACGGCGAGACTCTCCCATGATCAGCCGTCCTCGAATCCTCTGCGTCGACGACGACCCGCACATGCTCAACGCCCTGCGTCGAGACCTGCACGGGCGTCGCGGCGATTGGGACGTGCAGTACCTGACCCGGGCCGCCGACGCCCTCGAGACCCTCGCCGAAGGGCCGGAAGCCGTGGTGGTCACCGATTGGCTGATGCCCGAGATCGACGGGCTCGAGTTCTGCCGGCGCCTGCGCCGAATCGAAAGCGAGCCGGGCCGCCCCTACAGCTACGTCATCATCCTCACGGGCCGCCAGGAACCCGAGTACCTGGTTCATGCCCTCGATCAAGGGGCCGACGACTTCCTCTCCAAACCCATCCACCCGGGCGAGCTGATGGCGCGGATCGGCGTGGGGCTGCGGACGGTCGAGCTTCAGCGCCGCCTGCGCGAAGCCAACGAACGGCTCTCCATACTCGCCTCGACGGACCCTCTGACGGGGCTCCACAACCGCCGTCGGGGCAGCGAGGTTCTCTCGGAAAACCTCGAGCACGTCCGCCGGGGCAAGGAAGATCTCACGGCCATCCTCATCGATCTCGACAAGTTCAAGGAAGTCAACGACCGCCACGGACACGAGGCCGGCGACGCCATCCTCCGCCACGCCGCCGACCGGCTGCGGGCCGAGTCCCGCGCCTACGACTGCGTCGTGCGGTGGGGCGGCGACGAACTCCTTGTCCTGTGCCCCCACACCGACGCCCGCGAAGGCGCCGCCGTCGCCGACCGGCTCCACGCCGCCCTCACCGGCGTTCCCGTGTCGCTGCCCGACGGCACCGTGTGGAACCTCGAGGCCAGCGTCGGCGCCGTCACCGCCGTCCGCGGCGACACCCGCTCGGCAGAAGAGTTGCTCGCCGCCGCCGACGGATTCCTGTACGAAGCCAAGAGCGCGGGACGGAACTGCGTAAGAGGAACTGCCCTATGAACACGCCAGCCGAACTCACCGAAACCGCCCCGACCCCGGTCCCCCGACCGGTCGTGCTCCTGGTGGACGACGAACCCCACGTCACCGCCGGCCTCCGGCGGAACCTGCGCCACGAATCCTTCACCATCCTTACGGCCTGTTCCGGCAACGAGGCCCTGGCCGTGCTTTCCGAGCGACGCGTCGACGCCGTCGTGGCCGACGAAGAGATGCCCGGCATGAAGGGCACCGAACTTCTCGCCCAGGTCGCGCAACAGTACCCCGACGTGCTGCGCTTCATGCTCACCGGCAAGCCCTCGCTCGAAACCGCCGTCGACGCCATCAACCGCGGCTCCATCACCCGTTTCTTTACCAAGCCCATCGACCCCGTCGATCTGGGCATCACCCTTCGCCACGCCCTCCAACACAAAGAACTCATGACCCAGGCCCTCCGCCTGCTCCGCCGACACCGCGAGCAGAGCGCCCTCCTCGAACGCCTCGAACGCGACAACCCCGGCATCAGCCGCCTCCGCCGCGACGGCTCCGGCGCCATCCTCCTGGAACCCGACCCGCCCCAGGACTACGAATCCCTCATAGAACAACTAAAGGCCACCCTGGGCGATTAACGCCCCGCCCGCGGCCCGAGGATGCTTCCCCAAAGGAAACGCATACAGGACGCGTCGACCCGGCGAACACCCCGTCCGTTCCGGCACCCATATCCGCCCGTGAGGTGAATTCCCCGAAGGGGATACATAAGTTAGCCCAGGGTCAGCGAGCGTAAGCGAGCG